>NZ_JBVVPA010000001.1:450000-652887 GCF_055807555.1 Bradyrhizobium sp. Ken64
TCGGCTCGTGGCTTGAGCCCCGTTACATCTTCGGCGCAGAAACCCTTATTTAGACCAGTGAGCTGTTACGCTTTCTTTAAAGGATGGCTGCTTCTAAGCCAACCTCCTGGTTGTTTTGGGATTTCCACATCCTTTCCCACTTAGCCACGAATTAGGGGCCTTAGCTGTAGGTCCGGGTTGTTTCCCTCTCCACGACGGACGTTAGCACCCGCCGTGTGACTCCCGGATAGTACTCTCAGGTATTCGGAGTTTGGTTGGGTTTGGTAAGACGGTAAGTCCCCCTAGCCCATCCAGTGCTCTACCCCCTGAGGTATTCATCCGAGGCGATACCTAAATATCTTTCGCGGAGAACCAGCTATTTCCCAGTTTGATTGGCCTTTCACCCCTAACCACAAGTCATCGGAGTCTTTTTCAACAGACACCCGTTCGGTCCTCCAGTGAGTGTTACCTCACCTTCAACCTGCTCATGGCTAGATCACTAGGTTTCGGGTCTAATACAACGAACTTGACGCCCTATTCAGACTCGCTTTCGCTACGCCTTCGCCTATCGGCTTAAGCTTGCTCGTTAAATTAAGTCGCTGGCCCATAATACAAAAGGTACGATGTCACCCAGAACGTATCTTGGGCTCCATCTGTTTGTAGGTGTCCGGTTTCAGGTCTATTTCACTCCCCTCGTCGGGGTGCTTTTCACCTTTCCCTCACGGTACTGGTTCACTATCGGTCGCTGAGGAGTACTTAGGCTTGGAGGGTGGTCCCCCCCGCGTTCAGACAGGATTTCACGTGTCCCGCCTTACTCGTGGATACATCATCGCATTACTCGTACGGGGCTATCACCCTCTAAGGCCCAGCTTTCCTGACTGGTTCCGATTGTCTTTGATGTATCACTGGCCTGGTCCGCGTTCGCTCGCCACTACTAACGGAGTCTCTGTTGATGTCCTTTCCTCCAGGTACTTAGATGTTTCAGTTCCCTGGGTTTGCTTGAAACCTCCTATTTATTCAGAAGTCTCATACCTTCTTTTGATAACCGGAAATCCAAAACCTCTTCGATCGAAATCTAAAGGCCTAGGCATCTCACATTTCTGTTCGAACCCCACACCACAGTCTTTCGACTGAGGTCTTGGAGTTCCGGCTATCGAAGGTGGGTTTCCCCATTCGGAAATCCATGGATCAAAGCTTCTTCGCAGCTCCCCACGGCTTATCGCAGCGTAGCACGTCCTTCATCGCCTCTCAGCGCCAAGGCATCCACCGAACACCCTTAAGGCACTTGATTGCTCTCATTATCAATGTCCACACACTCGGCAGAATGTTGTCTGCAGAACTACCTTGCGGTACGCGCCCTCGATGAACGCTATCTGCAGCCGGACAATGATTAGAAAGACCAGCTTGCTTCGTAAGATCGTTCCGATAGCGAGGCGGTCAAGCTTCGCTAAAAGGATCATTTACAACTCGCTTGTCTTTCAATGCAGCCTTGTGAGCTACCCTGGAAGACGCACGAGCGCCGAAATGATCCGGAGATAATGAAGTATCGCGCAACAATTGCTTGTTGCCCGATCCAACTCGGATCGATCTCCTCTTTACGATGTCAGAAATCACGCAGCTTACTGTCCATCCGGACTAGTAAGTGCGAAGTGATGTTTCGCGGACGACGGTATGAGTAATCGGTGATCAAACCATCTGGTGGAGCCAGACGGGATCGAACCGACGACCTCATGCTTGCAAAGCACGCGCTCTCCCAGCTGAGCTATGGCCCCGTAACCAGAAGACGAATGCTCACTCGATGAGTGTGGTGGGCCTGGGAAGACTTGAACTTCCGACCTCACGCTTATCAAGCGCGCGCTCTAACCAACTGAGCTACAAGCCCCTAACGCATATCCAGTCAAGGACCAGGGATTCTGCAAGGTTGCAGCCCCAGCGCGTGTTCGTCCGCGAAGAAAGAGAAACGAAGACGGCGAAATCCCGCCAATGCAGCTCAACGATCCTGACGACCGTTGGCCACTGATGTTTCTAAAACGGTTCGATAGAAGCAAGCTTCTGAAGAACCATCCTTAGAAAGGAGGTGATCCAGCCGCAGGTTCCCCTACGGCTACCTTGTTACGACTTCACCCCAGTCGCTGACCCTACCGTGGCCGGCTGCCTCCCTTGCGGGTTAGCGCACCGTCTTCAGGTAAAACCAACTCCCATGGTGTGACGGGCGGTGTGTACAAGGCCCGGGAACGTATTCACCGTGGCGTGCTGATCCACGATTACTAGCGATTCCAACTTCATGGGCTCGAGTTGCAGAGCCCAATCCGAACTGAGACGGCTTTTTGAGATTTGCGAAGGGTTGCCCCTTAGCGTCCCATTGTCACCGCCATTGTAGCACGTGTGTAGCCCAGCCCGTAAGGGCCATGAGGACTTGACGTCATCCCCACCTTCCTCGCGGCTTATCACCGGCAGTCTCCTTAGAGTGCTCAACTAAATGGTAGCAACTAAGGACGGGGGTTGCGCTCGTTGCGGGACTTAACCCAACATCTCACGACACGAGCTGACGACAGCCATGCAGCACCTGTGTTCCAGGCTCCGAAGAGAAGGTCACATCTCTGCGACCGGTCCTGGACATGTCAAGGGCTGGTAAGGTTCTGCGCGTTGCGTCGAATTAAACCACATGCTCCACCGCTTGTGCGGGCCCCCGTCAATTCCTTTGAGTTTTAATCTTGCGACCGTACTCCCCAGGCGGAATGCTTAAAGCGTTAGCTGCGCCACTAGTGAGTAAACCCACTAACGGCTGGCATTCATCGTTTACGGCGTGGACTACCAGGGTATCTAATCCTGTTTGCTCCCCACGCTTTCGTGCCTCAGCGTCAGTATCGGGCCAGTGAGCCGCCTTCGCCACTGGTGTTCTTGCGAATATCTACGAATTTCACCTCTACACTCGCAGTTCCACTCACCTCTCCCGAACTCAAGATCCTCAGTATCAAAGGCAGTTCTGGAGTTGAGCTCCAGGATTTCACCCCTGACTTAAAGACCCGCCTACGCACCCTTTACGCCCAGTGATTCCGAGCAACGCTAGCCCCCTTCGTATTACCGCGGCTGCTGGCACGAAGTTAGCCGGGGCTTATTCTTGCGGTACCGTCATTATCTTCCCGCACAAAAGAGCTTTACAACCCTAGGGCCTTCATCACTCACGCGGCATGGCTGGATCAGGCTTGCGCCCATTGTCCAATATTCCCCACTGCTGCCTCCCGTAGGAGTTTGGGCCGTGTCTCAGTCCCAATGTGGCTGATCATCCTCTCAGACCAGCTACTGATCGTCGCCTTGGTGAGCCATTACCTCACCAACTAGCTAATCAGACGCGGGCCAATCTTTCGGCGATAAATCTTTCCCCGTAAGGGCTTATCCGGTATTAGCACAAGTTTCCCTGTGTTGTTCCGAACCAAAAGGTATGTTCCCACGCGTTACTCACCCGTCTGCCGCTGACGTATTGCTACGCCCGCTCGACTTGCATGTGTTAAGCCTGCCGCCAGCGTTCGCTCTGAGCCAGGATCAAACTCTCAAGTTGGACTTGAACTTTGAACCGGCTGATCACAACGTTTTGACGAGGTCCCACCATTTTTCATCGACCGAAGTCGATGAGCTGCCCGCGATTCACATCGCTGGCAACGATGGTGTAACCTTAAAACGTGTACCGCCGAAGTCTTTCGTCCGGTCCCGATCCAAAAAGCCGAAGCTCTTTAAATGCGAGACCCGCAAGGACTCCGCCGTCCACGTTTCTCTTTCTTCATCTTCACTTGTCAAACAGCCCGGGACCAGGAGGCCCCAACCTTCCAGAGAGGAAGGGTTCCGACACCCTTACCGACGATGGATGAACTCCAATCGACTTACGTCGACTGTTGTGTCACTCAACAAGGTGAGGAGCATCAGTGGCGCGTTCGCTCGCCTTGGTCAGTGACCCGGCGGCGCCGCGCTCAGTGGTCGGGTTATAGGCCCCACCCATCGGGGTTGTCAACGACCATTGTCAGAAAATCGTCGCACGGTGGATTGTTGAAAAAATCTACGCGATTACAGCGGGTTAGAAGGGCGCCGAGCGGCCGGATCGGGTCGGCGCGGAGAAAAAACTCAAAAAAAGTTTGGGCTCGAGGGGGCTGCGGAGGCGGCATGGAGGCGCCTCGAACGCGGCTTGGACGCGACTTGGATCGCTCGTCCCTGGAAGACCGCTGGCGCCCGGCCGTTCCGGAAACTTTTCCATATTAGGCGCCGTACTTGAGCCACAATCCCCCGGCGTTCTGGTACAGACAAAGCTTGAATCGCAGGGATGCCAGTGGGGGCTGCCGGCGGTTTGTGTGGGGTCAGAGGAAGGCGATCATCCGATGAAGCAGCCTTCTTCAGACATTCGAGACACATCGAGAGATCTTTTTCCGCTTAGCTGTTCGTAATTTCGGCCGGTCCGTCATCTGGGCCTTCTGACCGCGGACGCCTATGCGGCTTGCCTTTTCCAGAGACGCCCTGAAGAGGGCGGCGTAAGGAGGGGCTCGAAATCGGGCTCTCGGGTCGTTGATTGGGGGACTTGGGTTGAACCACAGGACGTCACGCGGCGCTTACGGGCGTGAGACCGGGATCATCGATCTCGGCCACGAGCCGCCGCTGTCCGTCGATGGTTCCGAAGCCGCGGTCATCGATCGCCGCCGCGTCTCGGTGCAATGGTTCAGCGGGACGATTCTAACCGGACTTTGCGGCGCAGCCCTGATCGGCGGCGCCGTTTTCGCTTCGCTCGACGGCGAGATGACCTTCGCCAAGGTGCCGGAGCGCGTCGAAGGCGCGCTGCGCGGCGCATTCGGCGCAGCCGACCGCGCCGCCACGCTGCACAAGAGCGACCGCCTGCCGCCGCCGAGCGAATCCACGGCCTCGCGCAACATTGTGCGCGTCTCGACCGTCGCTCGCGTCGGCAACCGCGACGTGATGCGGGTGCGTCCCTTCATCCGGATTGCCGGCAATCTGTCGATGACGACGAGCGACCTGTCGGCAAAGATCCCGCCTTTCAACGCCCAGCGCCTTCTCACCGATGTCGGCTCCGATCCGAAGACGGCATCTGAGGATCCCAACAATCCAGAAGCCGTCGAACCCGACGCCGAGGTCTCGTTCGTCACCAAGGACCTCTCCCAGGTGCTGCCGAAAGCCAAGATTTCCGCAGTGGTGGCGCTCGACGACATCCTGATGCGGGTCCGCGATGCCGCCAACTGGCGCGGCAATGGCGGGGTGCGCTACGCCGCGCTCTCCAATGCTGCGGCCGACGTCTCCGGCGCGACCGGCCCGTCCGAGATCAGAAGCGCCTACGCCACCGAAGTGTCGCCGTCCGATCCCTATGCCGGCTTCGAGACGCGCGTGGTGCCGGAAAACGTCACGCTGCTGCCGAAGACCAAGGAACAGATCACCGGCGGCAATCCCAACGGCGAACGCGTCCACGTGGTCAAGAAGGGCGACAGCGTCGCCGGCGTGCTGCGCGATCTCGGCGCCACGGCCGAGGAGATCAAGGCGATCACCGCGACGCTCGGTCCGCGCGGCCGCGACGGCGGCCTGAAGGAAGGCGAGAAGCTGCGCATCCTGATGGCGCCCGCCAGCCCCGGCGCCCGTCTGCAACCCTACCGCGTCGTGATCGCCAACGAGACCATGGTCGAGGCGATCGCGGCGCTGTCCGATCTCGGCAAATACGTCGCGGTCGACGTCTCCAGCATGAACACCGTCGCCGACGCGGCGGCGAACGCCAACAGCGACGACGATGACGACGATGACGGCACGGGCGTGCGACTCTACCAGAGCATCTACGAGACCGCGATGCGCAACAAAGTGCCGATGCCCGTCATCGACGACATGATCAAGATCTATTCCTACGACGTCGATTTCCAGCGCAAGGTGGCGCCGGGCGATTCATTCGACGTGTTCTACGCCGGCGAAGACGAAGGCGTGACCGCGATCGAAAAGAACGACGTGCTGTTCGCTTCGCTCACGCTCGGCGGTGAGACCAAGAAATACTACCGCTACCAGAGCCCCGACGACGGCGTCGTCGACTACTATGACGAGACCGGCAAGAGCGCGAAGAAGTTCCTGGTGCGCAAGCCCGTCAACAATGCCATCATGCGCTCTGGCTTCGGCGGCCGCCGTCACCCCATCCTCGGCTTTGTGAAAATGCATACCGGGGTCGACTGGGCCACTTCCTACGGCACGCCGATCTTCGCCTCCGGCAACGGCGTGATCGAGAAGGCCGGCCCCGAGGGCGGCTACGGCAAATACATCCGCATCAAGCACAACAACGGCTACGAGACCGCCTATGGCCATATGTCGGCCTTTGCCAAGGGTATGGAGCCCGGCAAGAAGGTGCGGCAGGGCCAGGTGATCGGCTTCGTCGGTTCGACCGGCGCGTCGACCGGCCCGCACGTCCACTACGAAATCCTGGTCAACGGCCGCTTCGTCGATCCGCTGCGCGTGAAACTGCCGCGCGGCCGCTCGCTGGAAGGGCCGATGCTGGCCGGCTTCGAGAAGGAGCGCGACCGGCTCGACGGCATGATGAGCGGCCGCGCCGGCGCCATCGCCCGGATGTCGGACGCCACCGGCGGACCTTTGCAGGTGACGAACCGGTAGAATCATCGAAAATCCGGCTGCTCCAACCGGATCGCGTCGTTTTCCGCACCTCATCTGAGCGGATCCGCGAACACCAAGCCACTTGAACGAGGCTATGGAAGACGGTTCTCCATAATCGCGAACAGCAGCTCGCCCTGGAATGTCCCGCCCTTCACGAAGCCCCCGTCGAGCGCGAAGGTTCGCTTAGTCACCGAGTTTCCGACGTTTCCGCCAATCACATCGATTTCAGTAGGACGGACAGCGACCACGATGTCGCAATGGCCGTCGTAGTCGCCGCCCTTCTGATGGTCGTAGTCTACGCCGGCCTCGCGGGCCCAGCAGATGATATCGCCGGCCTTCGGCGCATGGTCCGTCAGTCGCTGGCACCAATAAGCGACGTCCGCTTTGTCGTCGAAGTCGCGTATCGCCTGGCTGATGTAGACGGAGTGTTGAGCGCCCCCGCGGAACTTGTTTCCGACCCCGGCTCCTCTTACGCAGAACGAAATGAACGCAGCCGACCAAGGCTTATTAGTTCGGCCATCGGAACTCATGTCGCCGAGAGGGCGCCAGTATTCGCCGATCCGCTCGAAGAATCCCGGTTCGGCCTCGCGGTGGCCGGCCTTGATTGTCTGTCCGGCAAGATTGAATGTGTTGTCACCGAAGAAATCCCATTCCACCGCTGCCGCCGTGCAAAGCCGTCCGGCGAAACCTGCGGCGGCAACTGATCCGAAATCGGGCTCTATACGCGCGAACAGACTATCAGCACGGTCGTAGCCGAAATCCAGCCTGCGAGCGATCTTCTCCATCGCCGCTCTGACGTCGATCGGCCCTCCGAAAAGCCAAGGCCGATTACCGCTCAGGATCGCAAAATCCGTGGCGCCGATTGCGGTGCTGACCGTGGTCTGAAACGATGCCGCCTGATCGCTCAGAACCTTGATGGCGTGATCAGCTCCGATGAGGTGAGTCAGAAAAAGCTCTGCCGACGTCGGTAGTCGGTTGGGCAAGGATGGCTGAAGCACCTTGGCATCGGCAACGGCGGCTTTCGCCGCGACAAAGGGCTGCGCCAGAGGATTGAACCGGCCGCGCGCGTTGAAGCCGGTGGTGCCGTCCGCAATCATCGCGTTCCAGTCTACGGCCGCAATCAAGAACGGACCGACGCCATCCCCCTGCTCGGCCGCAACATTCCGGATGCCGGTCTCTGCGTCGGCGACAGCAACCAGATGCTGCGCACTGGTGCCGAAGAACCGCGCCGCATTGAGACACATCTGCGCGAATGCATCGATGTCGATGGTCGCGCCGGGCACGAGAGGCTTGAATATGCCGCCCCTGGCAAACCCGCGCCGCTTGGGGTCGGACTGTACTTCGATTTCCCACATCAGCCCAATTTCATTGAGCTTCAGACAGGGCTGGTCTTCCTCGACCACGTCCGGATCGTCCGCCGGTGGTGACGTCGCCGTAGCGTGCAGTTCGAATGGCCCTGACGGCAGGAACAAGCCCGTCTCCAGCACTTTCGTCTTCGCGGTCGAGGTACCGTCAACAGTACCAGCGGCACCGCTGCCACCTCCACCAGCGAAGCTTCCACCAGCCTGATCAATCTTGAGGCCAGCGTCCGCCAGCGCTTTGATCAGCACCATGGCGCCTGGCTGGCCGCTCGGCGCGCCCGGATCGAACTGGTGATCGCCGATGAACTTGCCTTTGGTATGATGGTTCGACCAAGCCCAGAGATACGCCGTGTTCACGCCGGTATTTTGGAGGCGGTAGCCAAACCCGTTGTATTTCTCGAGTTCGTAGGCAACGCGCTCGATCGGCCAATCCTTGACCGCGTCGAGAAAATGGTGCGGCATGGTCAATGCATCGACGGCGCTCGCGACCCAGTCGAAGGGCGGCGATCCGGTCGGCGGCCGTCCCGACGGCACGTCCGTGGTGCGTGCCGACAGGGGATTGCCATTGTGCAAATGGCAGGTGAAGTCGCAGCTGCTTTCCATGGCATGAATAGCCGCGATCGCCGCCATCGGCATGCCGCCGACATGCTGCATCACCTGCTTGTACTTGTCCTGGTTGGCCATGATCTTGGCCACGAGTTTATTGATCGTCGCGACCTTGCGGGAAGTCGTATCGACGATCATGGTCTTTATGAGACGAGTATATTCGTCCTTGAGGTCAGCAAATTCGAGCTTGGACATGGAAATTCTCCGCCGCGCTATTGAACCAAGCCATCCTTCGTAATCTGCTTCCACAGCGGAGCATCAATCGAGCTTCCCTGCCCGATCTGAAGGCCTTCGCCGGCGTAGGCAGAACGTAGCGCCGTTACCGAACTGCGAATGCTGTCCCCCATGGTCGCGTCGGCATTAAGCAATTCCGCCGGCACCGTAACCTTCGTAGTGGCGCGCTTGTTGACGCTGTCGATGGCCCGCCCAATTCTTTCGCGTACGCTCTTCTTGCCGAACCTGCTGAAAATCCCTGATTCATACGCATTCGCCAGCTTTTCGATCGCGCAGGATTTCACGGACGTTACCGCGCTCGTCAGCACAGTGACATCAGACGGGGTCTCGATCTTCCCTGCGCTCGTCACCCCCTGCGCCGCCATGAAGTCGATCAAAGACCTGCGCGTCGGAGAGCCCAGCACGCCAAAGTCACCGGTGTCCTCGACACAAAGGATTCGCTGAATGGATCTGGCTTGATCTAGCCCCATTTTCTCTTCGAATGGAGTAAGGGCTGTACGCAGCGGGCGCGCCGGACCTGGAGTCACGATAATCGGCTTGTCGGCGCGTTGCGCCGGAATGGTCTTCGGCGTAATCAGCGGCCCCTTGTTGTCCAGTCCGCCGGGACCGACCGACTGGAAGACCGTGATGGTCGCGTTGATATCCGT
The DNA here is from genome assembly GCF_055807555.1 of Bradyrhizobium sp. Ken64. NCBI lineage: Bacteria > Pseudomonadati > Pseudomonadota > Alphaproteobacteria > Hyphomicrobiales > Nitrobacteraceae > Bradyrhizobium > Bradyrhizobium sp. Ken64. The sequence goes on from NZ_JBVVPA010000001.1 coordinate 459,461, forward strand.
CTCGATCGTGAACGGCGTGCAGATGCTGAGATACGAGCGCAGTGCGTAAATGGCAGCGGGTCTGTTGGCGATGCTGACAGTCTGCAGCGTGACTCTGTATTCGTTTCGCCGCCGCAGGACCAATGTCTGCACCGTCGTCTTGTCGACCTCGAGCAGCAGGCGCGAATTGACGTTAATGAACGTATCGGCGGCAAGTCCGAATGCGAGGCCAGCGAGCGTGATCGGGTTGGCACTCACGCCAGCCACGCGCATGATGGCCTGACTGGCAACAGTGAGATCACCGAGCTCCTTGAGAACCGCCGTGTTGGTCCGCCGTCTGTCGTCGAGCCAGGCTAGATAGGAATCGCAGCGCCGATCGACGTCATTAAGCCCTGCCTGAACCAGCAAACTCCAGTCGTTCGGGCTCAGTTGCACACTCACACACTGCCCTTCTGTGGTGGATGTAACTGACAGCGTTTGCCGGCACAGCTCCGTCAGGTAGATATCCTGATATTGCGTCGTCGCAACGATATCATCGGAATAAAGATCCGTTCCGATCCCGTGTCGGAAGTAACGAGTCTCGGTCGTATCGCAGGCGCCCAGCAGCAGTCCCAGACATACGAACGCAACGATTCCCCAAACGTTACGCATCGACGCAATCCCGCAAAATAAATGGGCACGGTGGCGAGCCTCGATCAAGCTGCTCAAGAGGATTCACGTGCCCCCAACCATCGAAGCACCGTGTGGACGGCGGCCGGCGGCTCACTATGTCATCGATCTTGCGCACGGCTTGCCTCTCACTGTTCGGGCGTTGACAGATCGACGTCCACTGGCGCCCGCTCTTCAGGTGCCTCCGCCACGACGTTCAGATTGGCGGAGACGATCGCGAACGCGCGTTGCACGTCATCCACCACGTCGCGCCGTCGCGTATTGATGTTGCGGACGAGAACCCGCCAACGGCCGTCTCCGCTGGCACCGGCGGTTTCCCGCCAGAATCGCAGAATGAAAACCTGATCCGAGAGCGGCTGTTGTGAGCTCATGGGCCAAGCGTGGCATGCCGCGAACTCGTGGAGATCGCGCGATCGTTCCGGGATGCTGGCCCTCCGGTCACGGCGGCTTGCGGTAGCAATTCCGCAGCGATCACGGCAGAATCACGGTGCGGCCGGGCAAGGCAATGCCTTGCCCGGCCGCGCCGTGGCCAGGTTCGCGATATCAGACGGATTCGGGGACTGCGGCGGCTAGTTTGTAGCTCGCCGCCTCTCATCGCGGCCCATCAACCGCACGCGCAGATGCTGGGCATCATCGGCGTTATGCAGATTTCTTATCTCGTCAATGACCACGCGCGTCGCTGGGAGCGGAGAAATTCCCAGCTCCTGCTGGATCATGCCGATCCATTGATCATAGTACCTGATGGCGTCGATCCGCCTCTCATCGAGTGCGAGCAAAATCAGGAGATGCCGAACCAACTCCTCGCGATAAGGATCGAAGCGCAACACGTGGCGAGCGAGCAGGATCGCATCATGATAATGACCGCAGAGCCCCAGGCGACGAACGACGATCATTGCCGACTGCACAAAAAGGGAATGCAACCGCTCGCGTTCCTCCAAAATCCAGTCGGCATCTTCGCCGTCCAGGAATGGCCCCTCGTAACGGTACAGGACGGCGAGAATTTGCTTCGTCCTATCCGCGTGCGCCTCAGCGCCGGCGATAGCCGACTGTGCCACTTCAAGTAGTGCCCAGATGTCGACGTCCAGCCAAGATGTCCTCTCGAGAACAGTCTCCGAGCCAACTGTCCGGAGGCCGTAGCCGTCCCTGTAGTCCGGAGCGGATGCGAGTAGTTTTCGCAACCGCCAGATCGCAGAGTTCACGGCTCGGCGTCCTCGGTCGATGTCCAGCTCCGGCCAAAACAGATCGATAAGTCGCTCACGACGGTGCGGGCGGTCCGGAAACGTGAAAAGGAAGCTGGCCAATCTCCGTCCTGCAGGACCAAGATCCAACCAAATCTGCTCGTTACCGCGCGTAACCCGGCTTGCCCCCAGCAAACTAACGGTCAACACCGCCGCCCCCTCCACGCAAAACACAACAAAAACAGCCTGTGGCGTTCAGTCATCGCAGCTCGAAATTGCGAGCTCAGTCTAAAAATGCAGGTTGCTCATAGACGCGTGAATAATTGAGCTGGTGGCCGCCAAAGTGCCGCGCCTACCGAGATGCAAATTATGACAACGAAGCTCTTGGTTGTTCAACACCAATTTACATCCCAAGCGAACAACCGCACCACGTGTGGCTTTCGAACGACACAACACTACGGTGATACCCCGCCTCCTTCGCAAAGCGAAAGCCCTCTCCGCGGAGGCGGAGAGGGCTTGTAGTATTAGAATGCCCAGTCCAGCTCAGTTCAACTTCCGCTTCGACACCGGCGCCTCGAACTGGGCGATCTCCGCGGTCTGCGGCGCCTTGCCGTTGAAGGTCAGCACGTTGCCTTCGGACGAGATCGCAACGGTATCGCCGTCCTTGACGTCGCCGGCCAGGATCATCTCGGCGAGCGGATCCTGGACGTGACGCTGGATCACGCGCTTGAGCGGTCGTGCGCCGTAGGCGGGATCCCAGCCCTTGGCGGCGAGCCAGTCGCGTCCCGCAGCGTCGAGCGTCAGCACGATCTTGCGATCGGTCAGAAGCTTCTGCAGCCGCGCGAACTGGATTTCGACGATCCGGCCCATCTCGCTCCTCTGCAAGCGGTGGAACAGGATGATCTCATCGACGCGGTTCAAGAACTCTGGCCTGAAGTGCGCCCGCACCATGCCCATCACCTGCTCGCGCACGGCCGAGGTATCCTCGCCCTCCGGCTGGTTCACCAGAAACTCCGAACCGAGGTTCGAGGTCATGATGATCAGCGTGTTGCGGAAGTCGACGGTGCGGCCCTGGCCGTCGGTGAGGCGGCCGTCGTCGAGCACCTGCAACAGCACGTTGAACACGTCGGGATGCGCCTTCTCGATCTCGTCGAACAGCACGACCTGGTAGGGCCGGCGCCGCACCGCTTCGGTCAGCGCACCGCCCTCGTCATAGCCGACATAGCCCGGAGGCGCGCCGATCAGCCGCGAGACCGAGTGCTTCTCCATGTACTCGGACATGTCGAGGCGGACCATCGCGGTCTCGTCGTTGAACAGATATTCGGCGAGCGCCTTCGTCAGCTCGGTCTTGCCGACGCCGGTGGGTCCCAGGAACATGAACGAGCCGGTCGGCCGGTTCGGGTCCTGCAGCCCTGCGCGCGAACGGCGCACGGCGGTCGCGACTGCATGCACGGCTTCGGCCTGGCCGACGACGCGATTGCCGAGCGAGTCCTCCATCCTCAGGAGCTTGTCCTTTTCGCCTTCGAGCATCTTGTCGACGGGCACGCCGGTCCAGCGCGAGACCACTTGCGCGATGTGATTGGCGGTGACCGCCTCCTCCATCATCTCGCCGGAATTCTCCTTGGCCTCGATCTCCGCAAGCTGCTTTTCGAGCTCGGGGATCCGGCCATAGGCCAGCTCACCGGCCTTCTGGAATTCACCGCGCCGTTGTGCGTTGGCAAGTTCGACCCGCAAGCCGTCGAGCTCGGCCTTCAGCTTCTGGGCGTCGGAGAGCTTGTTCTTCTCCGCGCTCCAGCGTGCCGTGAGCGCCGCGGACTTCTCCTCGAGGTCAGCGAGCTCCTTCTCCAGCGTCTGCAGGCGGCTCTTCGAACCGGCATCGCTCTCTTTCTTCAATGCTTCCTGCTCGATCTTCAGCCGGATGATTTCCCGATCCATCGAGTCCAGCTCTTCCGGCTTGGAATCGACCTGCATCTTGAGCCGCGCGGCCGCCTCGTCCATGAGGTCGATGGCCTTGTCCGGCAGGAAGCGGTCGGTGATGTAGCGGTTGGACAGCGTCGTGGCGGCGACCAGCGCGGAATCGGTGATCCGCACGCCATGGTGCTGCTCGTACTTGTCCTTCAGCCCGCGCAGGATGGAGATCGTATCCTCGACCGAGGGCTCGCTGACGAAGATCGGCTGGAAACGCCGCGCCAGCGCCGCGTCCTTTTCGACGTGCTTCTGGTACTCGTCGAGCGTGGTGGCGCCGATGCAGTGCAGCTCGCCGCGGGCGAGTGCAGGCTTGAGCAAATTGGACGCGTCCATCGCGCCATCGCCCTTGCCGGCGCCGATCAGCGTGTGCATCTCGTCGATGAACAGGACGAAATTGCCCTCGCTCCCGGTCACCTCCTGGAGCACGGCCTTCAGCCGCTCCTCGAACTCGCCGCGATATTTTGCACCTGCAATCAGCGAGCCGAGGTCGAGCGACAGCAGCTTCTTGTCCTTCAGGCTCTCCGGCACGTCGCCGTTGACGATGCGCAGCGCCAGGCCCTCGGCGATGGCGGTCTTGCCGACGCCGGGCTCGCCGATCAGGACGGGATTGTTCTTGGTCCGGCGCGACAGCACCTGGATCGTGCGGCGGATCTCCTCGTCACGGCCGATGACCGGATCGAGCTTGCCGTCGCGCGCCGCCTGGGTCAGGTCGCGGGCATATTTCTTCAGCGCGTCATACGCGTTCTCGGCCGTCGCGGAGTCCGCGGTCCGGCCCTTGCGCAGCGCTTCGATCGCCGCGTTGAGGTTTTGCGGGGTGACGCCGCCCTTGGCCAGGATCGTGCCCGCCTCGCTGGTCTTCTCCAGCGCGAGGCCGAGCAGCAGCCGCTCGACCGTGACAAAGCTGTCGCCGGCCTTCTCGCCGGCCTTTTCGGCGGCGTCGAAGGTGCGGGCGAGCTCGGGCGCCAGGTAGATCTGGCCGGCACCGCCGCCAGAGACCTTCGGCACCTTGTTCAGGGCGTCCTCGGTCGCCTTCAGGATTGCGCGGGAATTGCCGCCGGCGCGGTCGATCAGACCGGCGGCGAGGCCTTCATTGTCGTCCAGCAATACTTTCAGGACGTGCAGGGTCGAAAACTGCTGGTGCCCTTCGCGCACCGCAAGCGACTGCGCGGACTGGACGAAGCCCCTGGAGCGTTCGGTGTATTTTTCGATGTTCATATCGTGATCTTTCCCTCGGCCTGCCCCTGGAGCCCTCAAAGGCACTCCAAACGGCATCTTCATTGGGTTTCCGATGACCGCATTGACGTTTCTCAACCGGCAACGGTCGTTATCAGCCGGCGCTGGCGCCGGCCTGACCCAGATGTGGGAAGCGAGGCCTCGGACCGGAAGAGGCAAGTTCACAATTTCGTGCGCAGATCCGCCCGCTTGGCGCCCGTGGGCCGAATCCCCTAAGTAGCGGAATGACACCGAGCGCAATAACAGCCAGCCAGACCGCCGAGATCACCGGCCTCTACCGCTACCCGATCAAGGGCCTGACGCCGGAGCCCCTGCCCCGCGTCTTCCTGCGAGCCGGCCAGACCCTGCCCGCCGACCGCCGCTACGCCATCGAGAACGGCCCCAGCGGCTTCGATCCGGAAGAGCCGCAGTGGAAGCCGAAGATCCAGTTCCTGATGCTGGCGCGCAATGAGCGGCTGGCGTCGCTCGACAGCCGGTTCGAGGACGCGACCAACCGCCTGACCATCCGCAAGGACGGCCAGATCGTCGCCAGCGGCGATCTCGAGACCGCCGCCGGGCGCGCCGCCATCGAGGGCTATTTCAGCGAGAACTTCCAGCCGGAGCTGAAGGGCCCGCCCAAGATCCTGTCCGGCCGCGACCACAGCTTTTCCGATGTCGCCCGCAAGGTCGTGTCCATCATCAATCTCGACAGCGTCCACGCGCTCGAGACCATGCTCGGCGGCGCAGCCGTCCACCCGCTGCGCTTCCGCGCCAATCTCTACGTGAAGGGCTGGCCGGCCTGGTCCGAGCTCGACCTCGTCGGCCAGACGCTCGCGATCGGACAGGCCCGACTGCAAGTGGTCAAGCGCATCAAGCGCTGCCCGGCCACCAATGTCGATCCAGATACCGCCAGGCGCGATCTCGAAATCCCGGCAACGCTTTCGAGCAATCTCGGCCACATGGACTGCGGCATCTATGCCGAGGTGATCGCCGACGGCGACATCGGCGTGGGCGATACGGTTGCGTTGGAAGAGCCGAAGCTGGTGTGACGCGGCCCGTACTCCGTCATTGCGAGGAGCGAAGCGACGAAGCAATCCAGGGGGCACCCGCGGAGGGCTTCTGGATTGCTTCGCTTCGCTCGCAATGACGGCCGTCAGTTCGGCATCACATACGCATAGATCCGGCCGCGCGAGACCGGTGCTTCGCGGACGCGGTTGCCGTTGTTGCCGGAGATCATGATCGGATTGCCCTGCGCGTCGACGCCGGTGACGATGCCGACATGACCGCCCCGGCCGCCGCGCGACATGACCGCGATGGCGCCGACCTGCGGACCGGAGACGCGCGTGCCGTAATGCGCGAACGAATTCGCCATGTCGGAGCCGGTGCCACGGTGACCGGTCTTTTCAAGCACCATGTTCATGAACCGCGCGCACCACAGGCTGCCTCGGCCGGTCGGATTGCCGCCGACATAGCGGCGTGCCTCGGACACGAGGCCCGACCCGCCGCCGAAGCCGCCGCTGCTCATCGCGCTATTGGCCATGCCGCCGACGTTCGCGTTCATGGCGATCGCACCTCCACGCCGCATGGCGATTCGACGGCTGGCGCGCGTGGTCATCCCACCGCTGGTAACCATTCCACCGCTGCCCATCATGGCCATTCCACCGCTGCCGCTCATGGCCATTCCACCGCTTCCGCTCATGGCGATGCCGCCGCTATTGGCGTTCGGGTCATAGCTGGCGAAGGTGTTGCCGAAGCCGCTCGCCTGCAATTGCGCCGCACCGCGCTCGAAGCGCGAGCTGCGTGCATGATACCGGAAATGATGATGTCTGCTGGCGTGATGCGCGTAAGCGTGCCGCTCTGCGCTATGACGATGAGATCGTGCTGACGCCGGAGAGGTGAGCGCGGCGACCGCCGCAAAGAAAACAGCCAGCGCGACGACACAGCGCGACAGGCGAGACGCAAACAACTCGAACATTCTTCATCCTTCGTTGACACCCCCACTTCCCAATCGGCCCGTGCGGTGGCCGACATCCGCGGGCTGTATCAGTATCCCGATGTGGCAAGAACAAGACGCGGTCCCGAAGAATTTGGACGACGATTAACAAGTGTTAGGATCGTATGCGCTGACCGCAGGACGGCATTCCAATGCCGCAGCCACCTCAGGGAGAAAACCGGATGCCTCACGCCCTCACGAAAGACAATTGCCGCCTCTATTTCGAAGAAGCAGGCACGGGCACGCCGATACTTTTTCTGCACGAATTCGCGGCCGACTACACCAATTGGGAGCCGCAGATGCGCTACTTCTCGCGCGGCCATCGCTGCATCACCTATTCCGCGCGCGGCTACACGCCATCGGACGTCCCTGATGGCGAGGTCTACGGCTACACGCATTTCTACACCGATGCGCTCGCGGTGCTCGATCATCTCAAGATCGAACGCGCGCACTTCGTCGGCCTCTCGATGGGGGCCTATTCGTCGCTCCAGATCGGGCTCAACGCGCCCCAACGTGCGCTGTCGATGACGCTCGCCGGCGTCGGCTCAGGCTCGGAGATCGAGAACCTCGACGCCTGGCGCCAGCAGTGCCGCGCCAACGCGGAGCAATTCGAGATGCTTGGCTCCGCGGAAGTCGCAAAAGTCACGCGCGAGGCGCCGAGCCGGATTCCCTTCCTGGTGAAGGACCCGCGCGGCCACGCCGATTTCTACGCCGCCCTGGCGCGACACGACGCCAAGGGATCGGCGCGGACGATGCGCGGCTTCCAGGCCGGCCGTCCCTCGATCTTTACGATGACGGACGCGATCAGGGCCGCCACGACGCCGGCACTCATCATCTGCGGCGACGAGGACGATCCGTGCATCGCTCCGAGCCTCTTCCTCAAGAAGCATCTGCCTGCGGCGGGGCTCGCCATGTTTCCGAAGTCCGGCCACGTGCTCAATCTCGAAGAGCCCGCGCTGTTCAACGAAACGGTGGAACGATTCGTCACGCTGGTGGAAGCGGGAAGATGGCCGGTGCGCGATCCGAGGTCGCTGGCGGCACATTAGCGCGAAGACGTCATCATACGCTCCGTCGCGTAGCCCGGATGGAGCGCAAGCGTAATCCGGGGCCTTCGCCTCCGCGGATAGAATCCCGGATTGCGCTACGCTTCATCCGGGCTACGGGAATCCTACTTCCTGCCGCCTCGCGTCAGCAAGAACACGCCCTGCTCGCCGAACAGATTCCACACCCACCAGGGCATCCGCAGCCGCAGCGGACGGCCGTAGAGGTCGAGCGCCTCGGCACGTTCCATCTTGACGTCGATCGCGTCGCAAAGCTCGACGAAATCCTTGATGGTGCAGAAATGGATGTTGGCGGTGTCATACCAGCTTGCCGGCAGATTCTCCGTCCGCGGCATGTGGCCGCCGATCAGGAGCTGGAGCCGCATCTTCCAGAAGCCGAAATTCGGGAACGACACGATGGCGCGGCGGCCGATGCGCAGCAAATTCTCCAGCACCACTTTCGGCTGCCGCGTCGCCTGCAACGTCTGCGACAGGATCACGTAGTCGAAGGCGTCATCCGGATAGTTCACGAGGTCAGTGTCGGCATCGCCCTGCACCACTGCAAGGCCCTTGGCGACACAGCGGTTGACGCCCTCGCGCGACAGCTCGATGCCGCGGCCGTCGACGCCGCGGGTTTCCAGCAGCTGGAGCAGGTCGCCCTCGCCACAGCCGACGTCGAGCACCTTCGAGCCCGGCTTGACCATCTCGGCCACCAGCACATGGTCGGCGCGAAAATCACCGGGCTGCCCGGTCGCAACGCCGCCCAGCGGCAACGCTTCCTGTACAGACATGGCTAGCCGTCCTTTAAGCTTTCTTGGCAGTGAGCCCGCGCGCCTTGCCTGCCGATTGCAGGAAGGCACGGCCGATGTCGAAGAACTCGGGCACGTCGAGCAGGAACGCGTCGTGGCCGCGATCGGTTTCGATCTCGGCGAACGACACCCGCGCACTCGACGCATTCAGGGCGTGCACCAGCGCGCGCGATTCCGAGGTCGGGAACAACCAGTCGCTGGTGAAGGAGACCACGCAGAAGCGGGTCTGGATCCCCGCGAACGCCTTCGCCAGCACGCCGCCATGGTCGCCGGCGATGTCGAAATAGTCCATCGCGCGGGTCAGATAGAGATAGGAGTTGGCGTCGAAGCGCTCGACAAAGGACGAGCCCTGGTAGCGCAGATAAGACTCGACCTGGAAGTCGGCGTCGAACGAGAAAGTCGGCAGTTCGCGGTCCTGCATGCGCCGTCCGAATTTTCGATGCAGGGCGGCGTCCGAGAGATAGGTGATGTGCGCCGCCATCCGGGCGACAGCGAGCCCGCGATGCGGATGGAGGCCGTGGTCGGCATAGCCGCCATGGTGCCAATCGGGATCGGCCATCACCGCTTGGCGGCCAAGCTCGTGAAACGCGATGTTCTGCGCCGAGTGTCGTGTCGAGCAGGCAATCGCCAGCGCGGAGAACACGCGGCTCGGATAGGCCGCAGTCCATTGCAACACTTGCATGCCGCCCATCGAGCCGCCGACGACCGCGAACAGCGTGTCGATGCCGAGCCGGTCGATCAGCATCGCCTGCGCGCGCACCATGTCGGGGATGGTGATGACGGGGAAATCGAGACCCCAAACCTTGCCGGTCGCGGGATTGATCGAAGCCGGACCGGTCGAGCCCATGCAGCCGCCGATCACGTTGGAGCAGATGATAAAATACTCGCTGGGATCGAGCGGTCGGCCGGGGCCGACCAAGGTCTCCCACCAGCCGGGCTTGCCGGTGACAGGGTGCACATTGGCGACGTGCTGGTCGCCGGTCAGCGCATGGCAGATCAGGATCGCATTGGAGCGATCGGCATTCAGCTCGCCGTAAGTCTGGTAGGCGATCTGGAACGGGCTGAGATCGACCCCGCAATCGAGCCGCAGCGGCTGCTCCGAGCCGAACTGCGCGAGCTGCGAGCTCGGATGATCCACCTCGTGCGACCGCTCGTCGGCGGTGATCGCGGGACTCGGAATTGACTGGACGCCAACCATCTGACCATCGACCTCGTTTGCGATCGTAGAAGTGACCGCATTGACATCAGGCCATGAAAAACCCGGCCTGAACGATAGGTTCGGCCGGGATCGAAAGCGTCCCCGGCCTGTTTAGCGAGTTTTTTAACGTGGCTGCAAGCCGGCCGGCTCAAATGACCACGGAACGGGTAAAAACTACCGTCTCAGGCGGTTTTCGTCAAGTCGCGGCCCGGATCGCCCAAATTCGCCCGTCGCGCCGCGGGCGGAAAAGGCCCGATTTCCCATTGCAATTCTCTTTGCTTTCGCAGCCCCGACTGCCTAATCAGGACATCCATCGCAGCGGTGACGGCTCGACTGATCCGCATTGGAACGCCTCTCAACAGCACCTCACAGACATGTCCCAACGTCCGCCCGCGCCACCATCGCTCCAGGAATTGCGCAAGGAGATCGACGCGATCGACGAGGGCATGCATCGCCTGCTGATGCAGCGCGGCGACATCATCGACCGCCTGATCCAGGTGAAGCAGACCCAGGAGGTCGGCTCGGCGTTCCGTCCGGCGCGCGAGGCCGCCATGATGCGTGACCTCGTCCAGCGCCATCGCGGCATCCTGCCGCTCGACACCGTCGAGAGCATCTGGCGCGTCATCATCGCGACGTTCACTTACGTTCAGGCGCCGTTCTCCGTGCATGCCGACATTTCGGCAAGCGAGCCCGCGATGCGCGATTCCGTACGCTTCCATTTCGGATTCACCGTGCCTTACGTCGCGCATTTCAGCGCGCAAGCAGCGGTCGAGGCGGTGGCGAAATCCAAGGGCGACCTTGCGCTGGTCTCGGCGACCTCCAGCCGCACACCATGGTGGCTGGAGCTGGAGGCAGAAGGCGCACCGAAGATCATCGCGCGGCTGCCTTTCGTCGAGCGCGCCGACCATCCGGCGGCGTTGCCCGTGTTCGCGGTCTCGCGCGTCGCCGACAGCGCCCTGGTGACGGAGGTCGAGACCTTCAGCGTGCGCGTGTCGGGGTGGAACGCCGAGGTCGCGCGCGCCCTGTCGCCGCTCGCCGAGATCGTGGCGGTGCCCGATACCGCCTTCGACGGCGCCGCGCTGCTGGTCTCGGTCACCGCGACGAGCAGCCTCGACAAAATCAAGACTGCCCTGATCGAAGCGGGTGCCTCGGTGCGCTCCACGGCCCTCGTCGGCAGCCACGCAACGCGCTATACGGTGCCCCCGACCGGGTCGAAATCGTAAGTCGCGAACCGCTTAAGCCATTCCGGAGTTAAAGATGTCCCGCCCCGTGCCGAACCCCGGCATTCTCGATATTGCGCCCTACACGCCCGGCAAGACCCCGGTGCCGGAGCCGGGCCGCAAGGTGTTCAAGCTCTCGGCCAACGAAACGCCGTTCGGGCCCTCGCAGAGGGCGATCGAGGCGTTCAAGCACGTGGCTGATCATCTGGAAGACTATCCGGAAGGAACCTCGCGCGTGCTGCGCGAAGCGATCGGGCGCACCTTCGGGCTCGATCCCAACCGCATCATCTGCGGCGCCGGCTCGGACGAGATCCTCAACCTGCTCGCTCACACTTATCTGAGCCATGGCGACGAGGCGATCTCGACCACGCACGGCTTCCTCGTCTACCCGATCGCGACCATGGCGGTCGGCGCCAGGAACGTCGTCGCGGCGGAGAAGAACCTCACCGCGGATGTTGACGCCATCCTGAAAGCCGTGACGCCGCGGACGAAACTGGTCTGGCTCGCCAACCCCAACAACCCGACCGGCACCTATCTGCCGTTCGACGAGGTCAAGCGCCTGCGCGCCGGCCTGCCGTCGCACGTGCTGCTGGTGTTGGACGCGGCCTATTGCGACTACGTTTCGCGCAACGACTATGAAATGGGGATCGAGCTGGTCGCGACCACCGAGAACACGGTGGTAACGCACACGTTCTCCAAGATCCACGGTCTCGCCGCGCTGCGCATCGGCTGGATGTTCGGCCCCGAGCATATCATCGACGCGGTCAACCGCATCCGCGGTCCCTTCAACGTGTCGACGCCGGCGATGTACGCTGCCGTTGCCGCGATCGAGGACACCGCGCACCAGGCCATGTCGAAGCAGTTCACCGAGACCTGGCGCAACTGGCTCGCTGAGGAGATCGGCAAGCTCGGGCTGAAGGTGACGCCGAGCGTCGCCAATTTCGTGCTGATCCACTTCCCGACCGAGGGCAAGACTTCGGACGCAGCCGACGCCTTCCTCACCAAGCGCGGGCTGGTGCTGCGCGGCTTGAAGAACTATGGCCTGCCGCATTCGCTGCGCATGACCATCGGCACCGAGGAGGCCAACCGCCTCGTCGTCGAGGGCCTGCGCGACTTCATGGCCGGACGATGAGCGCGACCCCGCACTTCCAGCGCGTCGCGCTGATCGGCTTCGGCCTGATCGGCGGCTCGATCGCGCGCGCTGCGAAGCTCCAGGGCCTGGCTGGCGAGATCGTCACCACCGCGCGCTCGGAGAAGACGCGCGCACGCGTGATGGAGCTCGGCATCGTCGATCAGGTCGTGGCGACCAATGCGGAAGCCGTGAAGGAGGCCGATCTCGTCATCCTCTGCATTCCCGTCGGCGCTTGCGGGCCGGTGGCGCAGGAGATCGCCGCGCATCTCAAGCGAGGCGCGATCATCTCCGACGTCGGCTCGGTCAAGGGCGCCATCGTCAGGGATATGGCGCCGCATCTGCCGAACGGCATCCATTTCGTGCCGGCGCACCCTGTCGCAGGCACCGAGCATTCGGGCCCCGATTCAGGCTTCGCCGAGCTTTTCATCAACCGCTGGTGCATCCTCACCCCGCCGGAGGGCGTTGATGCGGCTGCCACCGATCGCCTGCGCGCGTTCTGGGCGGCGATGGGCGCCAAGGTGGAAATCATGACGCCGGATCATCATGATCTCGTGCTCGCGATCACCAGCCATCTGCCGCATCTGATCGCCTACACCATCGTCGGCACCGCCGACGAGCTGGCGCAGGTGACGGAGTCCGAGGTCATCAAGTTCTCCGCCGGCGGCTTTCGCGATTTCACCCGCATCGCCGCCTCCGATCCGACGATGTGGCGCGACGTCTTCCTCGCCAACAAGGAAGCCGTGCTGGAGATGCTCGGCACCTTCACCGAGGATCTGGCCAAGCTCACCCGCGCGATCCGCCGCGGCGACGGCGAGGCGCTGTTCGACCACTTCACCCGCACCCGCGCCATCCGCCGCGGCATCGTCGAAATCGGCCAGGACTCGGCCGCGCCCGACTTCGGCCGGCCGCATGCGCAGCTCGGCAACAAGCCGTAGCACTGAAGCAGCCCGGATGGAGCGCAAGCGTAATCCGGGACTTGCGGCTGTATTGAAGAACCCCGGATTGCGCTTCGCTCCATCCAGGCTACAGCAATCAATACAGCGGCGGGATCTGGCCGACCTTGACCGGGCCGAGCAGCACAGCGCCGTCGACGAACTTCAGCGGGAAGCTGCGAGCCTTCTTGCCTTCCAGCGTGCTCTCGGTGCCGATCGAATTGATGCCGGCGGCAACGCCGGCATTGGCGTTCTGCTTGATGACTTTGCCGAGGCCGGGAACGGCACGGTCGAGCGCACCGAACAGATTGTTGAGGTCCTGTGACTTCACGCCGGGCGCAACGCGATCGAGGGTCGCCTGCGGCACCCCCTCCTCCAGCATCTTCTCGATGCCGAGCGCGGGGATCACGCGATCGAGACCCGTCACCGTCATCTGCAATTCGCCGTCGAGGCGGCCGTTGGCCGAGAGCCCGAGCGTGCCGGCCGCAACCGCGATCATCTCGCCCTGCTGGATCCGGGACTGCACGATCTCGATATGGCCGCCGGCGGCCTGGATCTCGCGGAAGCGCTGCGGCCACGGCTTTGGCGTGAGGTCGGAGAGTCCGGTGATCTTCGCCCGCGTGTCGGCTTCGAACGGCTCGGCGAGCAGCGGATGAACGCCCTGGATGCTGCCCTGCGCGATCTGGAGCACGGTCTCGATCACGGGATGATCGGACGTCGATCCATCCGCAAGACGTCCATGCAGTTCGACCTGTTTCGCGCGCGCGAGCGGTACCTGCACGCTGCCGTCGACCCGATTGACGGTCGGGTCCTCGAACACGATGGAGGCGCGCTCCGGCACGGCGGGCAGGCCGAACACGCTGCTGCGGCCCTTGCTCCAGTTCACGACGAAGGTGCTTTGCGTGACGCCGTCAGTGAGCGTCGCGGGTGCGGTGAATTCGGCGATGACGCGCTTGGGATCGTAGACCTGGGCGACAACCAGGATGTTGTCGAGCTTCGCCGTGAACGGCGTCTTGCTGGCGTTCTGCGACACCAGGGCGACGCTGGCGCCGGAGCATTGGACCTCGAAGCGGAAGGGGAAGCCCGCGATCGAGCGCTTGGCGCAATCATAGACGCGGCCGGATTTGGCCTCCTGCGCGCGCCAGGCGTCGGCGGCGATTTCGGCCTGCGACGCCGCATAGAACCAGAAGCAGCTCCACGCCACCGCGAGGATCAGGAGGATGACAGGGGCGATGAAAAGGCCCCAGCGGGAGCGCCGGCGCGCGGCAACGGTCATATCGGACATGCGGCGATCCTTTGACCCCTGATTTTGTCAAATGTAAGCGAGGTGCGGCTGCGACGAAAGGCTGAGAATTCGCTTCGCTTGGGGGCGCGGTTCTGGTAGCCGTGCCCGAAATGTCGGAAATCACCCTCCCCTCCGTCACCACAGCCAAAGGCGACCTCTGGGTGTTCGGCTACGGCTCGCTGATGTGGCGGCCGGGCTTCGAATTCGAGGAGCGCGTCCCGGCGCGGCTGGTCGGCGAGCATCGTGCGCTCTGTGTCTATTCCTTCGTCCACCGTGGCACGCCGGAGAAGCCGGGTCTGGTGCTCGGACTCGACCGCGGCGGCGCCTGTCGCGGCATCGCCTTCCGCGTCGCCGAAAAGAACCGCGCCGACGTCGTCGCCTATTTGCGCGCGCGCGAGCAGGTGACGTCGGTCTATCGCGAAGTCATGCGCTCGGTGTGGCTGGAGAACGACGCGCGGCAGCGCGTCTCCGCGCTCGCCTATGTCGTCGATCGCGGCCATGTGCAATATGCCGGCCGGCTGTCGCTCACCGACCAGCATCGCCACGTGCTCCAGGGCCACGGCCAGTCCGGCGCCAACCGCGACTACGTGACCGCGACGGTGAAGGCGATCGAGGCCGAAGGTTTTCGCGATGCGCCGCTGCATCAGCTTGCCATGATGCTGCATGGTGATGCGCATTCTCAGCACGCGCCGGCTCCGTTGGACGATCGGGAAAACCGCTAGCTCTCCGACGGCGCATAGCTCGGCGCCGAGCCGATCAGCTGCTCCTGCTCCTTGCGGCCCGCTTCGACGAGGCGGCCAGTCGCGTCTTCGATCACCGTTTGCACACGGGAGAGAAACTCGTCCTTGGGCAAGCCCGGCGGCAGCGGATCGAGGAACTCCACCACCAGCGTGCCGGGATAGCGCATGAAGGTGCGGCGCGGCCAGAACAGGCCGGAATTGAGCGCGATCGGCAGGCACGGCGCGCCGCAGGACGAATAGATCTGCGCGAAGCCGCTTTTGTAGTCCGGTGGCGCGCCCGGAGCGCGGCGCGTGCCTTCGGGAAAGATCACGAGCTGCGCGCCGCTGCGCACCGCTTCCCGCGCACGCCGCGTCATGTCCAGCAGCGCCTTGACGCCGGCATTGCGGTCGATCGCGATCATCCCCGTCTTGACCAGGAACTGGCCGAACACCGGGATCTGCATGAGCTGACGCTTGAGGATGAAAATCGGACGGTCGAAAAAGCCCGGCAAGACGAACGTCTCCCAGAACGACTGGTGCTTCGCCACGACGACCAATGGTCCCGTCGGTATCCTTTCGAGGCCGCGGAATTCCACCTTGATGTTGCAGACGGCCCGCATCAGAAACAGCGTCGCCTTCGCCCACCATTGCGCAACCGTGAGCATGGCGCGCGGCGGCAATGCGAAGGTCGGCAGCGCCACGATCGCGAGGCACACCAGCACGGCGTAGAACAGCACGTTGAACACGAGCGATCGCAGGAAAATCAAGAACATCGAGGATCCGATCAATTGCCGATCAGTTGCCGATCAATTGGCCTGTGCGGTGGCGGGCCGCTTCGGCTGCAGCCCGGAAGGCTGCTCCGACATCTCGGGCGAAAGGTCAATCCCGAAATCCTCCAGCCGCACCCTGAGCTCGGCCGCGATGTACTTGACATATTCCGACAACAGCAGCCGCAAGGTGGACGCCGAGGTCCACCACGGCTCCTCGCGCCATTTGTCGCCGACCACCACGAACGGGATCAGTGTCGTCTCCGGCATCGCATGCGAGAATTCCACCAGCGCGCGCGGCATGTGATAGTTCGAGGTCACCACGATCAGCGATTTGAAGCCGCGTCCCGCGGCCCAGCGCCGCGCTTCCGCGGCATTGCCGCGGGTCGAGACCGCGGTGCGGTCGAGATCGACGCAGCAACGCATGAAGGACTGGTTCTCCGGCAGCGTCCGGGAGATGTCGCTCGCCGTCGAGGTCGGGTGCACACCGGAGATCAGGAGCCTCCTGCCGTAACCGGCAGCGAGCAGCTCCATCGCATCCGACACCCGCGAGGAGCCACCGGTCAGCACCACGATGCCGTCCGCCTTGCGGTCCGGCGCGATCTCGGCGCCCCGCAATTGCGACAGAAACGCGATGAAGCCCGCCGCCGCGCCGACAAAGGCGAGCGCAATCGTCGATATCACGGCCGCGCGCAGCCAGCCGCGCGGCAGTTTCGGCGATCGATCGTCGGTCGGCGCGGTCATGCGATGTCGGTGATCCCTTCCCAGAGGTGATTTTAGGACGTTTTGAGGCGAAGTGGAGTCCGGTTTGTCGGCCTCAATCGATGTGGCGAAGCACTGGGGCCGCGAACTAGATTTCCCCTCTCCCCTTGTGGGAGAGGGTGGCTCGCCGCGATAGCGGCGAGACGGGTGAGGGGTATGTCTCCGCGAACTGGCATCGACGTTCGTGCACGTGGATAGAACCCCTCATCCGGCGCTTCGCGCCACCTTCTCCCACAAGGGGAGAAGGAAGAAACCATTTCAATCGACATCATTCAGCGTCGCGAACAGCGTCTGGCGCGAGGCGACCGCGGTGATGGCGCCGATCAGCACGGCCTGCACCGCAAGCACGATGTAGCCGGACGGCCGCAGCGAGAAGGTGCCGAGCAGCGCGGCGAACTGGTCGCCGACGGGGGTGCCGGAAAACCAGCCTGCAATCGACTCGGAGAAGCCGAACACCAGCATGGCGGCGCCACCGCCGATCACGCCGCCCTCCAGCCCCAACCTGAGGAAATGACGCAGGAAGCGGTTGGCGATGTAGCGGTCGCCGGCGCCGACGAAATGCAGCACCTCGACGATCGGACGGTTCGCCGCCATGGCGCCTCGGGTCGCGAACGACACCGAGATGATGGTGGCGACGATGACGAGCGCGAGGATGCCGAGGCCGGCGAGCACGGTGGCGTTGGTCATCGAGCGCATGCGCTCGATCCAGGCGCGGTGGTCGTCGACGCTGGCGCTTGGCGCCACCTGGGTCACGCGGGCGCGCAAGGCGCCGAGATCGAGCGCCGTGCCGGGCTGCACGCGCGCGATGATCATGCGCGGCACCGGCAGATCGTCCATCGACAGCCCGGTGCCGAGCCAGGGCTCGAGCAGCTTGCCGCTCTCGTCCTTCGTGAACGGCTTGACCTCGACGATGCCGGCTTGCGCGCGCATGGCCTCGGTCACCGCCGCGGTGTCGCGTTCGAGATCGCGGCCGGTCTGCGGGCGGACCTGGATGGTGATCTCGCTGGCGACATCCGACTGCCATTCGGCGGCGGAGGCGCTCACCAGCAGCACCGTGCCGGTCGTCATCGAGGCCAGGAAGGTCATGATAGCGACGACGGCGACCAGCGCGCGGCCGTGGATCGAGGCGCGCGGCACGATCGGCGACATGTTGCGCGCCCTGGCCGGGAGCGGCGGACCCTCCTGTCCGAGATCGACCAGCACGCCGCGCTCGTCGGGCCTATTCATAGACGTGCAGCCGTCCCTGGTGCAGCACGAAGCGTCGCGCCTCGTACTGGTCCATCAGGGCGATATCGTGGGTGGCGATGATGACGGCGGTGCCTGACTTGTTGAGTTCGATGAACAGCCGCAGCAGGCGGCGGCCGAGCGTCGGATCGACGCTGCCGGTCGGCTCGTCGGCCAGCAGCAGTTGCGGCCGGGAGATCACGGCGCGCGCGATCGCCGCGCGCTGCTTTTCGCCGCCGGACAGGATCGGCGGCAGCGCATCCATGCGCTCGCCGAGCCCAACCCATTTCAGGAGATCGATGACCTCCTTGCGGTAGCTCGATTCGCTGCGGCCCATGACGCGGAACGGCAGCGCGACGTTCTCATAGGTCGTCATGTGGTCGAGCAGGCGGAAATCCTGGAGCACGATGCCGATGCGCTTGCGCAAGTCTGCGATCTCGTCCTTGCCGAGTTGCGAGATGTCGTGACCGAACAAATTGACGAGGCCCCGCGTCGGGCGATGCGAGAGGAACAACAGGCGCAGCAACGAGGTCTTGCCGGCGCCGGACGGGCCGGTGAGAAACTGGAAAGAATGCGCCGGGATCTGGAAATTGAGGTCGCGCAGGACCTCGGGCCCCAGGCCGTAACGCAATCCGACATTTTCGAACCGAACCAAGCTCAGCTCCGTTCGAGAGAGGCCGCGGGCCGCACGGCTGTGCTCCGCCATACGGGATCAGCGGGTTTTGCGGCCGTTATGGTTTCCGGTTCGTTAACGGTCGTCCTGTAGCATAATTGGCAGCATCTTTCCCGCTCGGTTCTCCGCGACCGTGTCACCGTCAAGACTTGTCCATGCATCAAGGCTCGTCCATGCATATCGTCTGCCCTCATTGTACGACATCCTACGCCATCAAGCCCGCGAGCCTTGGGGCAAACGGCCGGACCGTGCGCTGTTCCCGCTGCAAGGAAACCTGGGTCGCCCATGCCGAGGATGCCATCGAGGAGGCATCTGTCCCGGCCATGGCCGCGGCCGGCCGGAGCGACGACCAGTCCGATCTCGCCGAGCAGTGGAACTCCTATGCCCAGGACGACGGCGCCGCTGACGCGCCTGTCGTTGACAGCCCCTCGATCGCCAGCGACTGGCCGGACCAGGAAGCCACCGACACCGAGGACGAATGGTCCGCGGCCGCCCGGTCCGTCGAGGAGGAAGTCGTCGGCGAACAGCACCAGTCCTGGTTCCGTGGCCTGTTCGGCCGCCGCCGCGGCGCCCGAGTGCACCGTCCGGTGGCCACCGCGGCCCCGCGAAAATCCCATTTCGGTCTGCCAACCGCCTGCGCCGCCATGGGCGCGCTGGTGCTGGCGCTGGTGATCTGGCGCGGCGACATGGTGCGGCTGCTGCCGCAGACGGCCGCCTTCTACAGGATGGTCGGCCTCGAAGTGAACCTGCGCGCACTGGCCTTCAAGGACGTCAAGCTCTCCAGCGAGACCGTGGACGGTAAGCAGGTGCTGGTGATCGAGGGCGTGATCGTGGGCCAGGGCAAGAAGCCGCTCGACATTCCCCGGCTGCGCTTCGCGGTGCGCGACGCGCAGGGCGCGGAAATCTACGCCTGGAACGCCGTTCTGGAACAGACCGTGCTACAGCCCGGCGAGCGCGCCTTCTTCCGCTCGCGCCTGGCCTCGCCGCCGCCGGAGGGCCGCAATATCGACGTTCGCTTCTTCAACCGGCGCGACATCGCCGGCGGCAGCGTATAATCGATTTCGCAGGTCTCGCAGGCAAAGTTGGTCGCGAGATTGATCCCGAGGTTCGTCTCATGTCCAAGATCCTGATCGCCGACGACGAGGATTCGATGCGCCAGCTGGTGGCGCGCGCAATCGCCATGGATGGCCACGAGATCGTCACCGCGCAAGACGGCGCCGAGGCGCTGGAGATCCTCACGCGCGCCGACGGCGGGTTCGACCTGCTGCTCACCGACATCCAGATGCCGGTGATGGACGGCATCGCGCTGGCGCTTTCCGTCGCACGCGATTTCCCCGATTTGACCATTCTGCTGATGACCGGCTTTGCCGACCAGCGCGAGCGCGCCTCGAACCTCAATGCGCTGGTGCACGACGTCGTGACCAAGCCATTCTCGGTCGCCGACATCCGCACGGCGGTGGCGGACGCGCTGGCGGCGAAGAAGGGGTAACGGCCTCGGGTTCGTAGCTTGTAGCCCGCATGAGCGCAGCGACATGCGGGACCGGCGGCCCCGGATATCGCTTCGCTCATCCGGGCTACGAAAGCTGCGACAGCCTCAAAAATCCTTCAGCAGCCGCTCGATATAGTCGAGCTCGATCTGCGGGCGCGAGCTATCCCCCAAGCGGCGGCGGAGCTCCTCGAGGATACGGCGGACGCGCTGGGCGTCGATCTCGCCGGGAATCTTGACCGTGTAGTCGTCGCTCAGATCGCGGCCGTGAAGTGGGCGGCCGAGCGGATCGGTCTGATTGCCCCCGCTCTGCTGGCGGCCGGCGCGGTTGCCGGGGCCATCGCCCTGCCCGTCGCCATCGCCCTGCTGCATCGCCTCGGCCATCTTCTGCGCGCCCTTGCGCAAGGCCTCGAGCGCTTTCCCCTGCGCGTCCACCGCACCGTCCGAATTGCCTTCGCCGAGCTGCGAGCCGGCATCGCCCATGGCCCCGTCGGCGGCGTCCAGACTGCCGTCGTCATCGCCCTGGTCACCGTCCTGATCGCCATCCTGGCCCGGCTGTCCCTGCTCGCCCTGCTGACCCTTCTGCCCTTTCTGGCCCTGGCTCTTCTGGCCCTTTTGCCCCTTCTGCGTGAGGCCGCGCTTGGCGAGCTCGTCCTGCAGCTTCTTCAGGCGATCCCGCAGCGACTGCTGATCCTGCTGGAGATCCGACATCGACTGGTCGCCCTGCTGCTTGCCGCGCGAGCGCTCACGCCGGGAATCCTGGCCCTGCTTGAAAGTCTTGTCGCGCAATTGCTGCTGCTTGCGGATCATGTCGCTGAGCTCGTTGAGCGCCTGCTCCATATCGCTGTCGCCGGATTGCCCGGGCTGCGCCATCTGGAGGTTTTCCATGATCTGCGCGAGCTGCTCGAGCATGCGCTGGGCCGCTTCTTTATTGCCTTCGCGCGCCGCCTTCTCGATTTGCTTCAGCAATTCGTCGAGGTCGCGCTGCGTGATGACCGAACGATCGCGATTGGAGGATTGGCTCTTTTCCGTCGCGCGCTTGTAGTCCTCGAGCTTCTGAATCGCATCGGATTGATTGTTCAGGCTCTTGCCGGATTCCTTCTGCCTGAGGCTGTCGCCGGAATCCTGCATCGCCTTTTCAGCGCCATCGAGCAGGGCATCGACATCCTGATCCTGCTGGGCAGCCACGGGCGAGACGCCTCCCAACAGGAAGGCGAGGCAGGCGATCGAGATCGCCTTCAAGACTGGCACGCGTGCTAGCTTCCGCATTTACGGTCTCGCGTCGACTGGTTGGCACCGTCGTTGCCCGGCTTCGCCCGGTTGTTCGCCGACTTGCGATAGGCCTGAAGCTGCTCGCGCAACGCGTCCTGCTGCTTCGCCAGCTCTTCGAGCTGCTCGGGCGTGGCGTTCTGGGTCTTTTGTTTCAGCTCGACGGACTTGTCGAGGATGAGCTGAACCTCTGCCGGGAAAGGCTGCCGCGGTCCAAGCGGATTCTGCTCGGCGCGCCGGGCGAGATCGCGCACCTTGCCGGCCATCGCCTCGCGAAGCTTTTGCGTCAGCGCCTTGATCTCGTCCTCGCTGGCGCCGCGTTCCAGCGCACGCTTGAGCGCATCCTGAGCCGAGCGCAGCGCGGCGTTGACGCTGCCGGCGACACCGTCGTCCTCGATGGTGACCGCGAACGCCCACATGCTTCCCACCACATCGCGCAGCGCGTCGTCGGTGCGGGCGGCTTCCAGCTGCAGCGCCAGGCTGCGCAGGCCGAGATAGCAGCCCGCATCCGGCGTGAACAATTCGGGCGCGATCATCAGCGCGTCGAGCGCGGCATAGACATCCGAATTCTTGTTGGCGTCGAGCGCGAGGATGCGGCGCTGCTCGACCAGCGCGCGCGCGAGCGAGTTGGTGAACAGCCGCTCGGGCAGGCGCATGTTGAAGGGCTCGCTCCTGGCCTGGTTGCCGGCCTCGTCCTTGGCGGTGAGGGTCAGCGTGACGTCGGCGCCGGCATAGGGATCCTCGCTGAGATCCTTCACCGTCTGGCCGACGCCGTTGCGGGTGCGCGCATTCGGCAGCACGAGCGGAAATTGCGGTGGCTGGAATAGCGGCCGCGCGGCGGCCTTGGTGTCGGCCTCCTTGCTGCCATCCTTGACACCATCTTTGGCATCGCCGGGACGCAGCCCGATTTGCGCGTCGGCGCCGGTGACACCGTAATCGTCCTCGACCTTGTAGGTGAGCTGGAGTCCGCCACGGGCCTGGCGCTCGGGATCCTTGGCCAGCGCAATCGTCGGCGCCCGGTCCGGCGTTGCCGCAAACGCCCATTGCGGCTGGCCCGAGGGCGCGCGGACATGCGCGGTGCCGTCGCCGCTGATGGTAAAATGCTTCTCGTTGGTGCCCTTGGGCGCAGCTTCGGTGGGCGCGACTTCCTTGAGGCCGCCGGAGACGACAACATCCAGGCTGCCGCCGGAGGAGCGCACGATCAGGGTCGAGCCTGCGGGAACGGCAAGCTGGCCGCTGGCCGGCAGCGCGGCGGCCTCCTTGTTCGCGGCCGACAGGATGACCGGCGGCTTGCCGGTGTAGAGCGGCGGCGTGACCCAGGCATCGACGCGGACATTCGTCGGGGCCAGCACGCCGTTCCAGTGGAAGGCGGCCCCGAGCCGCATCGCACGCTCGTCGCCAGCGGCGAAGAAGGTCGCAACCAGCATCACCATGACCAGCGCGCGCAGCGCCCAGGGATCATGCAGAGCGAGCCGGGGCTTCGGCAGACCGGCGCGGATGCGCTTGATCGAAGCCAGCGTGCGCTCGCGCTGCGCCCGCCACAATGCCTGCGCAACCGGGTCCTGCGAGCTCAGCGTGTCCGTCAGCGTGGTGGCCGGCCGGTGACGGATGCCGGAGCCGCGGTCGAGCCGGGCCAGCGCCTCCTCGCGGCTCGGCCAGCGAAAGCGACTCAACGGGAACAGGACGGCAATCGCGATGCCGGCGAAGACAAGGAGCCCGATGGCGCGGGCAATGGACGGCAGCGCCAGCCAGAGGCCGGCCCATGACACCACCAGGAACAGGCCAGCGACGGTAAGAAGCCGCGCCAAATTTGGCCAGGCACGCTCCCACGCGATGGCATAAGTGGCCCGCTGCAGGGCTTGCGCCAGCTTCAGCCGCGACAGAGCGTCGCCATCGCGGATCGGGTCTGACGGGTCGGGGGTGACGCCGTTCAATCAACTCTCCAGGTTGCCCGGTAGAGAAGCGTACCACAACGGCAGCACTGAGGCATCCGTTCCTGTACGGGAGACACCCCTTTTCCCGCATAACACGAGGACGTGACTGGCCCGCCGCAACCCCGTAATTTCCGCGCCGGCAGCCAAGGAAAACAAAGGAAACGCCATGGACAAGAAGATGCACGACAAGGGCCTGGAAGTCCGCAAAGCGGTGCTGGGCGAGGCCTATGTCAACAACGCCCTGAAGACCGTCGACGATTTCAACCGCCCGTTCCAGGAGATGCTCAACGAATATTGCTGGGGCACGGTGTGGGGCCGCGAGGAGCTGCCGCGCAAGACCCGCAGCATGCTCAACATCGCGATGATCGCGATCCTCAATCGTCAGCACGAATTCCGCGCGCATCTGAAGGGCGCACTCACCAACGGCGTCAGCCGCGACGAGATCCGCGAGATCCTGATGCAGGTCGCGATCTATGGCGGCATGCCGGCCGCAGTCGACAGTTTTCGGATCGCGCGCGAGGTGTTCGCGGAGATCGACGCCAAGGCGTGAGCCGCGCCGGTGTGAGGGACGGTAACGCGACGTCCCTCCTCCACGTCGTCCTGGCGAAAGCCAGGACCCATAGCCACCGGCAGGTGTGGTTACGGGCACTCGGAGTTACCACTTCGCACCACAACATCTCCCTGGGGTAATGGCTCCTGGCTTTCGCCAGGACGACACCGAGGATGGATGCGCGCCGATCAACAACAACGAATATTCAACACAAGGAAACACCATGGACATCGGATTCATCGGCCTCGGAAACATGGGTTTCCCGATGGCGCGGCGGCTGATCGAGGCCGGTAACCGGCTCGTCGTGTTCGACACGCGCCAAGAGGTCGTCGACAAGCTGGTGGCGCGCGGCGCCACTGCGGCGACGTCGCCGAAGGAGGTCGCCGACCAGGTCGATACGGTCATGGCGAGCCTGCCTTCGCTGCAGGCTTCGCTCGCGGTTGCGACGGGGCCGAACGGCGTGATCGAGGGGAGCCGCGTCAAACGCTTCATCGATCTCTCCACCGTCGGCTCGGCGATGGCGGTGAAGATTCACGGCCTGCTCGCCAAGCATGACATCGTGCAGATCGACTGCCCCGTCTCCGGCGGCGTCGGCGGCGCGGAGAAGGGCACGCTGGCGGTGATGGTCTCGGGTCCGAAGACCGAGTTCGAGCTGCTCAAGCCCGCGCTCGACATCATCGGAAAAGTATTCTTCATCGGCGAGAAGCCCGGCGCGGCGCAGACCATGAAGCTCGCCAACAACTTCTTGTCGGCCACCGCGATCGTGGCAACCTCCGAAGCGGTGGTGATGGGCGTCAAGGCGGGGCTCGATCCGGCCGTGATGATCGACGTCATCAATGCCGGCTCCGGCATGAACACCGCGAGCCGCGACAAGTTTCCGCGCTCGGTGCTGCCCCGCAGCTTCGACTTCGGCTTCGCCACGGGACTGATGGTGAAGGACGTGCGGCTCGCGCTGGAGGAGATGAAGCAGCTCGGCCTGTCGATGGAGGTCGCGGATGCGGTCGGCCGGTTGTGGGAGACGGTCATCAGCGCGGAAGGCGCCGAGTCCGATTTCACCGCGGCGATCAAGCCGATCGAGAAGAAGGCGGGTGTTGTGGTGGGCGGCAGGCCACCCAGCTAGCGCCAACACGAGAACGCAGCGCCGAAGACCGGCGCTGCGCTGTCCTCCTTGGATCGATCTGCTACGAGCGGCGTCTGCCAAGTTCCAGAAGGTCGATCGGCTGCTCCAGTTGCAGGGAGGCCGAGCCCCCGCTGCATTTGATGTACTTCTCGTCGCACCTGCGCATGCACCGTCTCTCGCTCGAGCATTTCGCAGCGGTGTTGTTGCAGCTGACCCACGTAACGTCGCACCGCGTGACCCGGGCCGACGCGGCGCCGGAAAGTCCGAGCATGAAGGCCACGCTGCAAGCTACGAAAAGCATGCGAAGCAGGCCGGCGCCGGCGAGCGAATCGTTCATTCCAATCTCCTGTGTTGGCCGGGCACGTCTCCGCCTGCGGCCGAGTGTTTGACGAAGACGCAGTTCAAGCCTTGGCAAGATAGGGAATCGTGCCGGCCAAGTCCGTATCGTCGATCAACTGGAAGCGGCTCTCGCTGCCGCCCCTGCGCGCTGCCGCGAAGCGGCCGTAGGCGGGATCAGTGACGAAAGACTCGGCCGCTTTCGCCGTTGGAAACGACATGATCGCGATCAGTGAGGTGTCGAGAGGGGTACCTTCCAGCGTCTTCACATTGCCGCTGCGCGAAAGGTACTTGCCGCCGTGCTTGTGCACGAGGTCGTGAACGGAGGCCGCATAGTCCGGCACCCATTTTCCGTCGGTTACTTTGATGTCCGCGATCAGATACACTGTCATGTCGTGTCTCCTGGCTCGAGTTCAGCTCCGCGTTGATACAGGCGGGCATCACTGGGGTGCCAGAACACGGCGCGGGCTCGCCAGTACGGGAACTGTAGCGGGGCGATACAAATACTGAATTGCGCCGCCCTGCATCAGCTCGCCAGCTTGCGTTCCTTGGCGAACGGGCTAAGGCCAAGCCAGCTTTGCATGGCCGCGGCAAGCTGCCGGTCGCCGGTGAGCAGCATCCGCCGGCTTGCGACGGCCGCGCGCACGGTATCGAGCCCCATCCAGATCGCCGTCATGGTGCGCAGATCAACCGACACGTAAAGGTCAACGTCGAAACCGGGATCAATCGAGCAGAGGTCGACACTGTCGTCGGGATCGACGATCAGCCACCACAATCGCTGCGTCGAAGGTAACTCCGGATACGCGAACTGCAGCACGCTGCGGCGGGTCGGCATCGGCGTCGTGTTCAAATTCCGCCGCATGTCCCACATCAACAGCTGGACATCGAGATGCTGAAGCGACAGATGCGACTCGATGCGGCGCTGGCCCCAGATGCCGAACGCCTCGACGATGGGGCCGAGTTCGCGTCCGGCTGTGGTCAGCAGATATTCTGTGATACCGCGCTCGGAAGCCGACGCCCGGCGCGTAAGGATGCCGGCGGCTTCGAGCTCCTTGAGACGTTGCGAGAGCAAGGCAGGCGACATCCGCGGAACGCCGCGGCGCAGCTCGTTGAAGCGCGTCGAGCCGGCAATGAGCTCGCGGAGGAGCACGACGGTCCAGCGCGTACATAATATTTCGGCCGCCATCGCGACCGGACAGAACTGCCTGTAGCTGCCGATGGTCATGCGGTCCTCCGTGACAAGCGAAGGCGCAACCTTAGGGCCGCGGCGCGCGGCTTCCTAGTTCAGTTTCTGTATCAGCAGCGATTCATTCTCTGAACTGGCCGCGGACCGTGGTGAGCGTCTATTCGACCGGCATTGGCAAGCCGGCCGCCGCAATCGCGGCCCGCCGGACACAGGAGATTACCATGAAGAAATACGATTCGACGGCTTCCAGATTGCTCGTTTCGGTTCGCAGCGCCGCGATTTGCGCCCTCAGCCTGGGCGTCGGCGTCATGCCGGCGTCCGCAGCCAATCTGACGAGGAGCATCGAGGTCAGCAGTGCTGCGGCCGAGGTGTGGTCCGTCATCGGGCCGTTCTGCGCGATCAAGGACTGGCTGCCGCCGGTGGGGCAGTGCATTGCGGACGGCAAGTCGCCGCCAACCCGGACGCTCGTCACCAGGGACGGCAAGGCTTCGTTCGTGGAGACGCAGACTGCGCGGAACGACAAAGACTACAGCTATTCCTACGCGTTCCTGTCGAGCCCACTGCCGGTGAGCCAGTACAAGTCGACCATCAAGGTCACGGCAAAGGGTGAAGGCGCGTCGGTGGTGACATGGACCGGCATCTACACGCCCGACCCGGGGCGGGAGAAGGAAGCGGTCGATGCCCTCGGCGGCGTCTATGATTCCGGCCTCGCCGCGATCAGGGACCGGTTCAAGAAGTAGGAGTCAATGCAGCGATGGGCGCAGCGGTAGCTGCGCTCATCGTGGACGATCACAGCCTCACAGCCAGGGCGCCGGCGTATCCATCGCGATCAGTTGCTCGACCTCGATGCGCGGACGCACGACGGCGTACTGGTCGCCCTTCACCAGCACCTCGGGCACCAGCGGTCTCGTATTGTAGGTGCCGGCCTGCACCGCGCCATACGCGCCGGCGGTCATGATGGCGATGAGGTCGCCGGGCCTTGGTGTCGGCAGCGTGCGGTCGAGTGCGAGGTAGTCGCCGGTCTCGCAGACCGGGCCGACGACGTCGGCCATGATGGTCGCGGCCCCCTTCGCAGGCTGCGTCACCGGCAGGATGTCGTGATGGGCCTCGTACAGCGTCGGACGGATCAGATCGTTCATGGCGGCGTCGATGATGACGAAATTCTTGCCGTCGCCGTGCTTCACGTAGATCACCTTGGCGACCAGGATGCCGGCATTGCCGACGATCATGCGGCCCGGCTCGAACATCAGCGTGCAGCCGAGATTGTGGCTGACGCGCTTGACCATGGCGGCATAAGCGTCGGGCGCCGGCGGCGCCTCGCGGTCCATGTAATAGGGAATGCCGAGGCCGCCGCCGAAATCGACATGCGAAATGTTGTGGCCGTCGGCGCGCAGCGTCTGCACGAATTCGGACAGGATGCGGAACGCGATCTCCATCTTGGAGAGGTCGGTGATCTGGCTGCCGATATGCACGTCGGTGCCTGTGACCTCGATGCCCGGCAGCTTCGCCGCGCGGGCATAGACCTCGCGGGCATGCGCGATCGGGATGCCGAACTTGTTCTCGGACTTGCCGGTCGAGATCTTTGCATGCGTGCCGGCATCGACGTCAGGATTGACACGGATCGAGATCCGCGCGGTCTTCCCCATCTCGGTCGCAAGGCGCGACAGCAGCTCGAGCTCGGGCTCGGATTCGACATTGAGACAGAGGATGTCGGCGGCCAGCGCGGCACGCAACTCGGCTTCCGTCTTGCCGACGCCGGAGAACAGGATCTTGTTTGCGGGAATGCCGGCGGCCAGCGCGCGCTTCAATTCGCCGCCGGAGACCACGTCGGCGCCGGCCCCCAGCCTGGCCAGCGTGCGCAGTACC
The DNA here is from genome assembly GCF_055807555.1 of Bradyrhizobium sp. Ken64. NCBI lineage: Bacteria > Pseudomonadati > Pseudomonadota > Alphaproteobacteria > Hyphomicrobiales > Nitrobacteraceae > Bradyrhizobium > Bradyrhizobium sp. Ken64. The sequence continues at coordinate 487,968 of NZ_JBVVPA010000001.1, forward strand.
GACTGATTGGAGTTCGCCTTCATGGCGTAGCAGACCAGCACCTTCTCGCCCGCGAAGGCGTCGGTGAAAACGCGATAATGCCGCTCGAGCGTCGCGGTCGAATAGCAATAGAACGGCGTGCCGACGGTTGCAGCCAGCTCGGACAGGTTCACCGCCTCGGCGTGCAGCACGCCGTTGCGATAGTCAAAATGGTTCATGGCGTTGGCTCAGTTGCCCCAGCCTATCGGCTGGGTCTTTCGTCCAGGAGCGGGTCGAGGATAAACGGTTTCTTCCTGCCCTTGGTCGCCGCCGGTGCGGCGTCCGCGCCATAGGTGGGATTGAACACGCTCGGCGTCTTCTGGGCTTCGGTCTCGGTATCGGTCGGCGGCGCAACGTTGGCCGTGGACGCGCTGGAGGCGGTCGGCGGCAGATCCAGCGGGCCCTTGCGGCCACAGCCGGCAAGCGCGAGCGCCGTCAGGCTCAAGACAATGATGGCCCACCCCGAGCCGGCCGGGCGAAACTTTGACGTCACGACGAAATCCCCACTACGCGCGGCGCACCATACAGAGATTGGCGCGCTCTGGCGAGACCCGGATGACCATGAAACATAAGCGAAATTTTGCCCTCAGCCCAATTTTCGCTCTTTTTCCAATCGCTTCAGCCAGGCCTTGGCCTGCGCCGCCACGTTCTTCGGCGCGGTGCCGCCGAAGCTGGTCCGGCTCTTCACCGACGATTCGACCGAGAGCACGCCGAGCACGTCCTTCGTGATCTTCGCTTCGATCGCCTGCATCTCCCTCAGCGGCAGCTCGTGCAGCGCCACGCCGCCCTCGGCGGCTTTCGCGACGATGCGGCCGGTGACGTGATGGGCCTCGCGGAACGGCATCTTCAGCGTCCGCACCAGCCAGTCGGCAAGATCGGTCGCGGTGGCATAGCCCTCGCCCGCGGCCGCTTTCATCTTCGCTTCATCGGGCACGAGATCCCGGACCATGCCGGTCATGGCGCGGATCGCGAGTGACAGCGCGGCGAAGCCTTCCATCGCGCCCTGCTTGTCTTCCTGCATGTCCTTTTGATAGGCGAGCGGCAGGCCCTTCATCACGATCAGCAACCCATTGAGCGCGCCGATCACGCGGCCGGTCTTGGCGCGCACCAGCTCGGCGGCGTCAGGATTGCGCTTCTGCGGCATGATCGAGGATCCCGTGGTGAACTTGTCGCTGAGGCGGATCATGCCGACCAGCGGCGAGGTCCAGATCACGATCTCCTCGGCGAAGCGCGACATGTGCACGGCGCAGATCGAGGCCGCCGACAGGGTCTCCAGCACGAAGTCGCGATCGGAGACCGCATCGAGCGAGTTCGCCATCGGACGATCAAAACCGAGCGCCTTCGCCGTGGCGTGACGGTCGATCGGGAACGAGGTACCGGCGAGCGCCGCAGCTCCGAGCGGGGATTCGTTCAGCCGCTTGCGCGCGTCCTGGAACCGGCCGCGATCGCGCGCGGCCATCTCGACATAGGCGAGCAGATGGTGGCCGAAGGTCACCGGCTGCGCGGTCTGCAGATGCGTGAAGCCCGGCATGACCGTTCCGGCATGCTCCAGCGCGCGCTCGACCAGCGCCTGCTGGAACGCGGCGAGCGCGGCGTCGGTCTCATCGAGGACGTCGCGGACATAGAGACGGAAATCGGTCGCGACCTGGTCGTTGCGCGAGCGCGCGGTGTGCAGGCGGCCGGCGGCGGGGCCGATCAGCTCGGACAGGCGGCTCTCGACATTCATGTGAATGTCCTCGAGCGCGCGCTTGAATTCGAAGCCGCCCTTGCCGATCTCTGACAAAATCGTGTCTAGACCCTTGCCGATATTTTTCGCATCAGAGGCCGTGATGATGCCCTGTGCGGCCAGCATCGCGGCGTGGGCCTTGGACGCGGCAATGTCCTGGGCAAAGAGGTGACGATCGACGTCGATGGAGACGTTGATCTCTTCCATGATCTCGTCGGGACGTTCCGAGAACCGGCCGCCCCACATCTTGTTGCTCATGATCCCCTGCTCACGCCTTGCCTGTCTCGTCGCCGCACGTTTGCTGACGGCTGCCAGTCGTATTAAGAGGCCTCTGATAGCCATATCTGCGACCGGATGACAAACGATATGCTCGACCCCAACGATAGGCTCGACCAACGGACAGCACGGTCGGCCACGCGCCGGATCCCCGTCGTGATCGCCACCGTGGTGGTCGGAGGCTTGGCTGGCTTTGCCGCGCTGTACGGGCTGGGCCTGGGCCGGGCTCCCTCCGGCGATCCCGCCTGCCGGGCCGCGGTGAACACCGCACAGAAGATCGCCCCGCTCGCCCATGGCGAGGTGGCGGCGCTAACCATGGCGACCGCACCGCTAAAGCTGCCGGACCTGGCCTTCGAGGACGCCGACGGCAAGCCGAAGAAGCTGTCGGATTTCCGCGGCAAGACGCTGCTGGTGAACCTCTGGGCCACCTGGTGCGTGCCCTGCCGCAAGGAAATGCCGGCGCTCGACGAGCTCCAGGGCAAGCTTTCGGGCCCGAATTTCGAGGTCGTGGCGATCAATATCGACACCCGCGACCCCGAAAAGCCCAAGACGTTCCTGAAAGAGGCCAATCTTATCAGGCTCGGCTATTTCAATGATCAGAAAGCCAAGGTTTTTCAGGATCTTAAGGCGATAGGCCGGGCTTTGGGCATGCCCACCTCGGTGCTGGTCGATCCGCAAGGCTGCGAGATCGCGACGATCGCAGGGCCGGCGGAATGGGCGAGCGAGGATGCGCTCAAGCTGATCCGGGCTGCGACAGGTAAAGCCGCCGCGTCGTTCTAGCCGATGATGTTTTAGGCGGTGACGTTGATGTTGCCGCCGACGCCGGCGCCGACATTGGCGAGCGAGGGCTGTCCGGCGCCGAGCAGCGTCAGGACGGTGGATTTCTCCGCATCCGCGTTCTGCTTCATCAGCGTCGCCGAGATATTCGACTGCAGCGCGCCTTGCTGAGAGGCCAGCATGCTGCTGACCATCGCCATCATGTCCATTACGCAAACCCTCGTACCGCGCGTAACCTAGAGGCGAGCGGTTAACCGGACATGAAAGGTAGGCTTGCTCCGTGCCCCGACGCGGCGCGGCACGAAGTGACGCACCGCAGAGCCGGGACCCATGCTTCAGCATGCACGAGGCTTCTGGGCCCGGCTCTGCTGCGCATCGCTAACGCGCTGCGCAGCGTCCGGGGCACGAGACAGCTTTATCTCGTCGGAACCGGCTTGGCGCCGCGATAGTCATAAAAACCGCGCTGGGTCTTGCGACCGAGCCAGCCTGCTTCGACGTATTTCACCAGCAGCGGGCACGGGCGGTACTTGGAGTCGGCGAGACCTTCATGCAGCACCTGCATGATCGACAAGCAGGTATCGAGACCGATGAAATCGGCGAGCTCCAGCGGGCCCATCGGATGGTGCGCCCCGAGCTTCATCGCCGCGTCGATCGCCTCGACGTTGCCCACGCCTTCGTACAGCGTGTAAATCGCCTCGTTGATCATCGGCAGCAGGATGCGGTTGACGATGAAGGCCGGGAAATCCTCGGAGACCGCGACCTGTTTGCCGAGCTTGCCGACGAATTCCTTTGACGCCTCGAAGGTCTGGTCGTCGGTGGCGATGCCGCGGATCAGCTCCACCAGCTCCATCAGCGGCACCGGATTCATGAAGTGAATGCCGATGAAGCGTTCGGGCCGATCCGTGGCGGCGGCGAGCCGCGTGATCGAGATCGAGGAAGTATCGGAGGCAACGATCGCCTCCGGCTTCAACACGGCGCAGAGCTCGTGGAAAATCTTGCGCTTGACCTCTTCCTTCTCGACCGCGGTCTCGATCACAAGATCGCAGTCCGCGAGATCGTCCAGCTTCTCGCCGGCCACGATACGCGCCATCGCCTTGGTTTTGTCGTCCTCGCTGACGGCCTTTTTGGAGACCTGGCGCGTCAAATTGCCGTTGATCGTGGCCATGCCTGACTTGAGGCGGTCGGTCGAAATGTCGTTGAGCACCACGTCGAAGCCGGCCAACGCAGCGACATGCGCGATGCCATTGCCCATCTGCCCCGCGCCGATCACGCCGACCTTCTTGATTACTGCCGCCATAATGTCATCCACCGGAACGGCGCGCTATCAACCGCGCCTGCCTATCCCCCGAGCCGGGAGATCCGATTTAATCAGAACCCGGCCTCGAAACCTAGATTGGATCGCTTCGAAGGCGTGTCCCGCGCCAAAGAAAACGCCTCAAAAAGCAACACCGGCCGGAGTTTATGGCTCCGGCCGGTGTTTTAGCGCGTTTACTTGCCGAGCTTGCCGAGTTCGGCCGTCAGCTCCGGAACCGCCTGGTAGAGGTCGGCGACCAAGCCGTAATCGGCGACCTGGAAGATCGGCGCGTCCTCGTCCTTGTTGATCGCGACGATCACCTTGGAGTCCTTCATGCCGGCCAGATGCTGGATCGCGCCGGAAATGCCGACGGCGACATAGAGCTCGGGGGCCACGACCTTGCCGGTCTGGCCGACCTGCCAGTCGTTCGGCGCATAGCCCGCATCCACCGCGGCACGCGAAGCGCCGACACCGGCGCCGAGCTTGTCGGCGAGCGGCTCGATGTACTTTGCGAAATTCTCGCGGCTCTGCATGGCGCGGCCACCGGAGACGATGATCTTGGCCGAGGTCAGTTCGGGACGGTCGCTCTTTGCGACTTCCTCGCCGACAAAGGACGACAGGCCCGGATCGGCCGCCGCCGCGACGCTCTCGACCGACGCGCTGCCGCCTTCACCTGCTGCGGCGAAGGTGGAGGTGCGCACCGTAATGACCTTCTTGGCGTCCTTCGACTTCACCGTCTGGATGGCGTTGCCGGCGTAGATCGGACGCTCATAGGTGTCGGGGGCGACCACCTTGGTGATCTCCGAGACCTGCATGACGTCGAGCAGGGCCGCGACGCGCGGCATCACGTTCTTGAAGCGCGAGGTCGCGGGCGCGACGATGGCGTCGTAGGACGGCGCCAGCGAAACGATCAGCGCGGCCAGTGGCTCGGCCAGATCGTGCGCGTAAAGCGCGCCGTCGGCGAGCAGCACCTTCTTCACACCGGCGAGCTTTGCCGCGGCGTCCGCCGCGGCCTTGGCGTTCTCGCCGGCCACCAGAACCTCGACGTCCGCGCCGAGCGCGGCCGCTGCGGTCAGGGCCTTGTTGGTCGCATCCTTGAGCGACGCATTGTCGTGTTCGGCAATAAGAAGCGTCGTCATCAGAGCACCCCGGCTTCGTTCTTGAGTTTCGACACCAGTTCGGCGACGTCCTTGACCTTGACGCCCGCCTTGCGGCCCGCCGGCTCGGTCGTGTTGAGGACCTCGAGGCGGGGGGTGGGGTCGACGCCGTAATCGGCCACGGTCTTGTCCGCAATCGGCTTCTTTTTGGCCTTCATGATGTTCGGCAGCGAGGCGTAGCGCGGCTCGTTGAGACGGAGATCGGTGGTGACGATCGCCGGTCCCTTCAGCTTCACGGTCTGCAAGCCGCCGTCGACTTCGCGGGTGACCTTGAAGTCACTGCCTTCGACCTCGAGCTTCGAGGCGAAGGTCGCCTGCGACCAGCCGAGCAGCGCGGCCAGCATCTGGCCGGTCTGATTGCTGTCGTCGTCGATCGCCTGCTTGCCGAGAATGATCAGGCCCGGCTGCTCTTCGTCCGCAATCTTCTTCAGGATCTTGGCGACGGCGAGCGGCTCGACCGCGCCATCGGCCTTCACCAGGATGCCGCGATCGGCGCCCATGGCGAGACCGGTGCGGATCGTTTCCGAGGCCTGCGCCGGTCCGATGGAGACCACCACGACTTCGGTCGCCTTGCCGGCTTCCTTCAGGCGCAGCGCTTCTTCGACCGCAATTTCGTCGAATGGGTTCATCGACATTTTGACATTGGCGAGTTCAACGCCCGATCCATCGCTCTTGACGCGGACCTTGACGTTGTAATCGACCACCCGCTTTACCGGCACCAAGACCTTCATCGATCCTCTTTCACTCAATCTGGGAGGGGGTTTATCAACTGGCGCGGAACCTAAAGGCCTGATCCGGCCCGGTCAACGCGCGATGGGGTGTAATTTTGGCGCTCAGAAATGCGCCGCCTGATGGGTCAGCGATTCTGGCCCGGAACCCAGAGCACGTCGCCGGCGCCGTCATCGTTACTGGCGCGGCTGGCCACGAACAGGAAGTCCGACAGGCGGTTCATATACTGGATGCCAATGGCACCCACAGGCTCTTCCGGCCGCGCCGCCAGTTCCACCATCACGCGTTCCGCCCTGCGGCAAATCGTACGGGCGACATGGAGGTAGGCGGCGGCTGGCGTGCCGCCCGGCAGCACGAACGAGGTCAGGGGTGCCAGCTTGTCGTTGAGCGCGTCGATGTCGCGCTCGAGCCGCTCGACCTGGCTCGCCACCACCCGCAGCCGCTCCGCCTTGCCCTCACGTTCGGGCACCGCGAGGTCCGCGCCGAGGTCGAACAGATCGTTCTGAATGCGGCCAAGCATCGCGTCGAGCTCGGGCGCATCCCTGGTGTGAAGCCGGACCACGCCGATCGCAGCATTGGTCTCGTCGACCGTGCCATAGGCCTCGATGCGCAGATCATATTTCGGCCGGCGCTCGCCCGAGCCGAGCGCTGTCGTGCCGTCGTCACCGGTTTTCGTATAGATGCGGTTGAGCACGACCATGTTAACGCCCCATCGCCCACACGGCGACCATCGCGATGACGATCGCCACGAACTGAAGCAGCACGCGCCAGCGCATCAGCTTCTGCGAGGTGTTGGGCGAGCCGCCGCGCATCATGTTGATGAGACCGAGCAGCAGCACCAACGCCACGGCGCCGGCCGCGATCGGCAGGATGAAAGTACTCAGGAGGGATGCCATCCGAGGGTAGATAACACCCTGCGCGCCGGTCCGCCATGGCGTTCCCGATCTGGCTTTTAAGCCAATAATATCAGAAGCTAGCTGGATGAATCTGGATTTGCGCGAACTGCCCATCCTCTTCGCCTCTCCCCGCTTGCGGGAAGAGGCCGGAATGCGCTTCCCGCGCGCGGGAAGAGGACATGGCAACAGCAGTGCAGGTGGCGCGTGAAGGCAATCCGCACCATCTACGTCGTCGTGATGGACGCGTTCTACACGTTCCTGGCCGACGATGGCTGGGCGATCGCGAGCCATATCGCGCTGTCGACTCTGATGGCGCTGTTCCCGTTCCTGATCGTGCTGACCTCGCTCGCCGGCTTCTTCGGCTCTAAGGAACTCGCGGACCAGGCGGCCAGCCTGATGCTCCAGGTCTGGCCCAAGCAGGTCGCGGATTCGATCTCGGGGGAAGTCCACGACGTGCTGACCACGACCCGCACCGGCCTATTCACCATCGGTGCGGTGCTGTCGGTCTACTTCGCCTCCAACGGCGTCGAGGCGCTGCGGGTCGCGCTCAACCGCGCCTATGCGGTCGTGGAGATGCGGCCCTGGTACTGGCTTCGGCTGGAATCGATCGCATACACGCTGATTGCGGCCTTCACCGCGCTCGCCATGGCATTCCTGATCGTGCTCGGGCCGCTGCTCATCGAGGCCGCGCGTGCGCACATTCCGCTGTTCGTTGAATCCAACGAGAGGATCCTCACCTGGCTGCGCTACGGCATCACCGTCGCCGCGTTGGTGGTGGCGCTGATCATCCTGCATACCTGGCTGCCGGCGGGACGGCGTCGGTTCCTCCAGATCCTGCCCGGCATCGTCTTCACCATCGTGGCGTCGCTGATCTCGGGCATCGTCTTCGGCCAGTACCTCGCGCGCTTCGCCAACAATTACGTGACAATGTATGCCGGGCTCGCCTCGGTGATCATCGCGCTGGTGTTCCTCTACTTCATCGCCGCGATCTTCGTTTTCGGCGGCGAGCTCAACGCCGCGATCATCAAGTCGCGGCTTCCTCACGGCGTGTCGCTGCAAGCAGCGCAGTCGCTAGCGCCCGCGGAGACACAGGCTTGACCAGAAAGGCGTCGGCGCCGGCCTCGCGTGAGGCGACTTCGTCTTCGCCGCGACCTGACACCCCGATGATGGGGATCTGAGCCAACGGCGTCGCCATGGTGCGGATCCGCCTGATCGCCTCGACGCCATTGATGCCCGGCAGCACCATATCCATCAGCACCGCGTCGAAGGCGCCCTGCGCGAGCCGGTTCACCGCGTCCTCGCCGCGCCCGATGAACTCGGCATGATGGCCGAGCTCGGTCAGGATGGTGTTGAGCACGACGCGGCCGAACGGATTGTCCTCGACGCTGAGCAAGCGCAGCGCCGGGACTGCATCCATCCCGGCTTCGCGCTTCGCCCTGCTGGACTTGCCCGATCCCGTGGCATCCACCGAGACCGTCAACGTGAAGGTGGCGCCGCCGCCGGGCCGGGGGGCGACCGTGATGTCGCCGCCCATCGCGCGCGCCAGCTGCTTCACCGACGACAGGCCCAGTCCGGCGCCGCCGAAGCGCGAGGCGATGGTGACATTGGCCTGGGTAAACGGCCGGAACAGCCGCTTGATCTCGGCCATGGTGAGGCCGATGCCGCTGTCGGACACGGCGAAGGCGACGCCGATGCTGCCTTTACCCTTGGCTTTGCCTTTGCTCTTGGTCTTGTCCTTGCTCTTGACGGAACGCCAAGGCGCGACCGTGAGCGCCACGCCACCGTGCTCGGTGAATTTCACGGCATTGTCGATCAGGTTCTCGAGCGCGGCGCGCAGGCGGACGGGATCACCGACCACCAGCCCCGGCAGCTTCTCCGAGATATCGACCTTGGCCTGGAGACCCTTGGCCGCGGCGCGACCGGCCAGCGAATCGCCGGCGTTGCGGGCAAGAGTCCGCAGGTCGAACAAATCCTGCCGCAGCGTGCTTCCACCCCCGCCCCCCTTCCCGACGCCCTTGCCGGTTCTGGCGGCATCGACGAACAGGGTGGCGAGGTTCGCCAGATGCTCGGCCCCGGCCTTGATCGTGTCGGCCCAGCGTCTTTCCCGTTCGCCGAGATCCGACGTCGCGAGCAGGTCGCTGATCGCGAGAATGCCGGTCAGGGGGGTGCGGACCTCATGGGCAAAGGCGGCAAGCGCGGCCTGGACGACGTCCGGCTCGACCCGCTTGGTGCTGCGCTTGCCCAACCGGGCGGTCGGCCCGGAGCGCTTCCGAGCCACTCGCTTGGACGTCCCCGTAGTGCGCGCTGCGCGCGTTTTCGCCGCCATAACTCCCCTTCGAAGTATCCCCTTCGAACCCGGGCCGTGAGGCGAGCATGGCACGGCGGAACACCCGGAGTCACGGTAGCGTTTGGCTAACCCCCAGAGAAACTTAACCTAATCCCACCAGCTGGCGGATACCGGCCGGCGTGGCGCCGGCAGCGCGCAATTCACGCAGGCCGGTCGAGCTGGTTGATTTCGACAGCTTCCGGCCGCCCTCGTCGCGAAGTAGCCCATGGTGGCGGTAGACGGGTTCGGGCAGGCGGAGCAGAACCTGAAGCAGACGGTGGACCGAAGTGGCGTGGAACAGGTCCTGGCCCCGCACGATCTCGCTGATGTCCTGGAGCGCATCGTCGACAACGACGGACAAATGGTAACTCGTCGGCGTCTCCTTGCGAGCCAGAATGACGTCGCCCCAGGCTTCTGGCCGCGCCGGGACAACGCCACGCTCACCATCGGGCCCCTCGCCCAGTTCGGTCCAGCTCAGGCCGGCGGCGCGGCGGCAGGCCGCCGCCATGTCGAGCCGAAGCGCATAAGGCGCGCCGGTGTCGATGAGGCGATCGCGCTCGTCGGCGGACAGCGATCTGGCGTCGCCGGGATAGAGCGGCGCGCCGTCGGGATCGCGCGGCCACGGCCCATCCGCTTCACGCGCCACAACCAGCCTTGCGATATCGGCGCGGCTTTCGAAGGCTGGATAGACCAGGCCAAGCGCCGAGAGCCTGTCCAGCGCCGCGCGATACGCGTCGAGATGCTCCGACTGCCGCCGCACCGGCGTCTCCCAGGCAATGCCGAGCCAGGCGAGGTCTTCGTCTATCGCCGTCTCATACTCCGGCCGGCAACGCGTCGCGTCGATATCCTCAATGCGGAGCAGCAACCGCCCGGCGGTCTCTCGCGCGCGGTCGGAATTCAACAGCGCTGAATAGGCGTGGCCAAGGTGCAGGTAGCCGTTCGGACTCGGGGCAAATCGGAAAACGGGTGGCGACATGCTTCGGAACTCATCATGGCCAGGCTTCACCGTCACGGTTGTCATTCCGGGGCGGTTCGCAGGACCGAACCCGGAATCTCGAGATTCCGGGCTCGCCCCGGAATGACCGAGTAAGATATTCGGTACGCGGTCAAGCCCGCGCATGACAAGTTGAGCAAGCCATGACCATTCACCTCGAGACCCAGTCCGACCTCGAAGAAGCCGTCCACGCGCTGGTCAAGCGCGATCTGCGCCTGAAGCCCGTGCTGGCGACTGCCGGCATGCCGGCATTGCGCCGGCGCGAGCCGGGTTTTACGGGGCTTGCCCACATCGTTTGCGGGCAACAGCTCTCGACTGCGAGCGCCGCGGCGATCTGGGGACGGCTGTCCGCCGCGTTCGATCCGTTCGACCATGACGCGGTGCGACGCGCGCGCACCGACCGGCTGGGGCGGCTCGGCCTGTCCGCCGCCAAGATCAAGACGCTGAAACATCTCGCGCGCGAGATCACCGCAGAGCGGCTGAACCTCGACGTGCTCGGCGAAGAAGACGCCGATGCCGCGCATCACACGCTGATCGCACTGCCCGGCATCGGACCGTGGACGGCGGACGTCTATCTGCTGTTCTGCCTCGGCCATGGCGACGCCTGGCCGGCGGGCGACCTTGCTGTGCAGGAGGGGATCAAGATTGGCCTCGGCTTGCAGGCGCGGCCGACGGAGAAGCAGATGGCGCCGCTCGCCGAACCCTGGCGCCCCCTGCGCGGCGCGGCGGCACATCTGTGGTGGAGCTATTATCGCGCGGTGAAAAAACGCGAGGGCGTGCTCGCCGGATCAGCTTAGCCCCGCAGCCTGACGCGATCGGTCCGGGCGCAAGCGGCGACGAAGTCGACCACGGCCCGCACCGCCGGCAGTTCGACGAGGTCGGGATGGGCGAGCAGCCACAGGTCCGCCACGCTGGCAAGCTTCTGCGGCGCGACACGCACGAGATCGGGATAGCTTTCCGCGACAAAACACGACAGGGCGGTGATTCCGAGTCCGGCGCGGACCGCCGCCAGCATGTCGCCCTGGGACGAGCAACGCATCACCACCCTGGCCTGACGCGTGACGACGTCGCTCCAGCGCGCAAGCTGGGCGTTGGAGGTCTGGTCGGCGAAACCGATGACGCTGTGCCCCTTCCACTCGCCGCGCCGTTCCGGCAAGGACCGCCCGCCCACGTACTCCCGCGAGGCGTAGAATCCCGTGCCGAGACGGCCGATCTTGCGGCCGACCAGATTTTCCTCGCCGCTGTCGAAGGGCCGCAGCACCACATCCGCCTCGCGCCGGCGCACGCTCGCCGGAAACGGATGGGTGATGATCTCGAGCTGGACGTGATCATGCGCGCGCAGGAAAGCAGGCAGGCGCGGCATCAGCCAATGCGAGGCCAGCGTCGCGCCGATCGACAGCTTGACGGTCCCGCGCGCCTTGTGCCCTCCGGCCGAGACGGCCGTCTCCGCCCGCAGCGCGGCCGCCGCCATCGCCTCGGCGTGCTCGCGCAGTGTCCGTCCATCCGCGGTCAGCGCCAGGCCGTCGGCGGCGCGCGCCACCAGCCTGGTACCGAGCTGGGCTTCCAGCGCCGCGATCTTGCGGCTGACAGTGGGATGGCTGCTGTGCAGCCGGCGTGCCGCGCCGGTGAAGCTGCCGGTATCGGCCACGGCGACGAAGGTCTTGCAAAGGTCCCAGTCCATGCGCAGCCTCTGTTCAAATCTGAATAGTCATCCGTTCAATATTGAACGATCGGAGGCCGCACTCCAACCCTATAATGGCGTCAAATGAAACATGGGCGGCAACTCGCCCGCGACGATCAACAGGGAAACGCCTCGTCATCCGCCTGCCGGCGGGCTGCGTTTTCGGGAGGACATCATGGCGCTGCCCGCTCTCTTGAAGGATTCGCTCGAGCTGCCCGTGGTCGGCTCGCCGCTCTTCCTCGTCTCCGGCCCCGAGCTGGTGATCGCCCAGTGCAAGGCCGGTGTTGTCGGCTCGTTTCCGGCGCTCAATGCCCGTCCGGTGGAAAAGCTCGACGAGTGGCTGAGCCGCATCGAGGACGAACTCGGCGAATACAAATCGCGCAATCCCGGCAAGAAGGTCGCACCCTACGCCGTCAACCAGATCTGCCACGCCTCCAACGACCGGCTGATGAAGGACATGGAGACCTGTGTGAAGCACAGGGCGCCCATCATCATCACCTCGCTGCGACTCCCCGCCGAGATCGTCGAGGCCGCGCATTCCTATGGCGGCCTCGTGTTCCACGACGTCATCAACGTCAAGCACGCGCGCAAGGCCGCCGAGCAAGGCGTCGACGGCCTGATCCTGGTCTGCGCCGGCGCTGGAGGACATGCAGGAACGCTCTCGCCTTTCGCGCTGGTACGTGAGGTCAAGCAATGGTTCGACGGCGCGATCCTGCTGTCGGGCGCAATCAGCGACGGCTTCGCAATCGCCTCCGCGCTGACGCTCGGCGCCGATCTCGCCTATATGGGTACGCGCTTCATCGCGACGAAGGAAGCCAATGCTGACGAAGCCTACAAGTCAGCCCTGACACAGCACGCCGCGCACGACATCGTCTACACCAACCTCTTCACCGGCGTGCACGGCAACTATCTCGGCCCTTCGATTGCCGCGGCCGGGCTCGATCCGGACAATCTGCCGGCGGCCGACAAGACGAAGATGAACTTCGGCTCCGGCGGCAACATGAAGTCCAAGGCGTGGCGCGACATCTGGGGCTCGGGCCAGGGTATCGGCCAGATCGCCGACGCCCCGCCGGTCGCCGAGCTTGTCGACCGGATGAAGCGGGAATTCGACCAGGCCCGGCAGGATTTCCTGATGCGCGCCAGCGCCTAAAGGCTCGGACCGACAACAAAGCGGGAGGACACCATGAAGCTGGCAGCCGCACTGATCGGCATGTCGTTGCTGACGCTCGCTGGCGGCAGCGCCCATGCCCAAGGCAGCGACGAGATTCGCATCGGGCAGACCCTGCCCTACAGCGGTCCGGCCTCTGGCTTCGGCACAATCGGACGAACGCAGGAAGCGTTCTTCGAAAAGGTCAATGCCGAAGGCGGCATCAACGGCCGCAAGATCAAGTTCATCACGCTGGACGACGCCTATTCGCCGCCGAAGACCGTCGAGCAGACCCGCAAGCTGGTGGAGCAAGAGGAGGTGCTGATGATGTTCGGCTCGCTCGGCACCGCCACCAACAGCGCCGTGCAGCGCTATCTCAACGCCAAGAAAGTGCCGCAGCTATTCGTGCTCTCCGGCGCCACCAAATGGGCCGAACCACAGAAGAACCCGTGGACGATGCCGGGCATGGCGGCCTACGAATCCGAAGGCGTGGTCTATGCCAAGTACATTTTGCAGACCAAGCCGGATGCCAAGATCGCGATCCTCTCGCAGAACGACGATTTCGGCCGCGACTATGTCGCGGGGTTCAAGCGCGCGCTCGGGACCAAGGCCGCAAGCATGATCGTGGTGGAAGCAAGCTATGAGACCAGCGCGCCGACGATCAGTTCGCAGCTCTCGACGCTGAAAGCGTCAGGCGCCAACGTGCTGTTCGGCGTCGTGCTCGGAAAATTCACCTCGCAGATGGTCAAGGGCGTGGCCGAGATCGGCTGGAAGCCGGAGCTGTTCTTCGTGCCGACCTCGGCGTCCTCGATCTCGTTTCTGGAGCCGGCGGGCCTCGACAACGCGGTCGGCCTGATCTCGTCGAGCAACCAGAAGGACACGATGGACCCGCAATGGGCCGACGATCCCGGCGTGAAGGAATATTTCGCCTTCATGAAGCGCTACATGCCGACCGCGGACCTCTCCAATTCCAACTACGCCGCGGGCTACCACTATGCCACGCTACTGATGACGGTGCTGAAGGCGTGCAAGGATGATGTTAGCCGCGACAACATCATGCGCCAGGCGGCTTCGCTGAAGGATGTGAAGCTGCCGCTGCTGCTGCCGGGAATGGCTGTTACGACCGGCCCCGACGACTATCTGCCGTTCCAGCAGCTTCAGCTCCGGCGCTTCAACGGCAAGAGCTGGGTCGGCTTCGGCGACGTGCTGGATGATCGCTAGACGAGCGGGATGAGGAGACGCCATGATCATCAGCGGCGAACGCCAGATCAGCTATGACGACATCCGGGGCCGGATCAGGCGGGCGATGAGCGGCTTCCGCGCCCTGGGGCTTGCCGAGGCCGCGCCGGTCGCGATGATGCTGCGCAACGATTTCGCCCTGTTCGAGGTGGTTGCGGCTTCGGCCGCGCTGGGAAGTCCGGTGGTGCCGATCAACTGGCATTTGAAGGCCGAGGAGGTCCGTTACATCCTGGCTGACAGCGGGGCGAAGATCCTGGTCTGCCATGCCGACTTGCTGCCGCAGATCCGCGACGGCGTACCGGCGGATGTCCTTCTCCTGGTCGTCGCGACGCCGCCCGAACTCGCAGCGACCTTCTCGATTCCTCCAGAGCTGACCGAGATTCCGGTGGGGCTGACCGATTGGGACCGCTGGCGCGACGACCATCCGCAAGCGCAGGAGCCGCCGCGGCGGGCCGCAGCGATGATCTATACATCGGGCACCACGGGCATGCCGAAGGGCGTGCGGCGCATGCCGATGCAGCCCGAACAGGCGGCCGCCTCGGAACGCGTGGGCGGGATCGCCTATGGCATCAAGCCGCGGGACAACCAAATCGTGCTGATCAACGGGCCGATGTATCACTCGGCGCCGCATTCCTACGGCATGTTGGCATTTCGAAGCAGTTGCACCATCATTCTCCAGGCGCGGTTCGATGCCGAGGAGCTGCTGGCGCTGATCGAGCGCCACCGCGTCACGCACATTCACATGGTACCGACCATGTTCGTCCGGCTGCTGCGGTTGCCCGAAGCGGTCAGACAACGCTACGACCTGTCGTCCTTGCGTTTCGTCGTGCACGGCGCCGCGCCCTGCCCGCCGGACGTCAAGCGCGCCATGATCGACTGGTGGGGGCCCGTCATCCACGAATATTTCGGCTCCACGGAGACCGGGATCCCGGTGTGGCACTCGGCCGAGGAAGCACTGAAGAAGCCTGGCACGGTCGGCCGCGCCATCGAAGGCGGCATCGTCAGGATTTTCCGCGATGACGGCAGCCCGTGCAGTGCCAATGAAGTCGGCGAAATCTACATGCGCCAGACGGCGGTGCCCGATTTCGACTATCACGGCAGGTCGCAGGCAAGGGCCGAGGCCGGCCGCGACGGCCTGGTCAGCGTCGGCGACGTCGGCTACCTCGACGAGGACGGCTATCTGTTCCTGTGCGACCGCAAGCGCGACATGGTGATCTCCGGGGGCGTCAACATCTATCCCGCAGAGATCGAGAACGCGCTGATCGGAATGCCCGGCGTGCGCGACTGTGCCGTGTTCGGCATCCCCGACGCGGAATTCGGCGAACGGCTGTGCGCCTTTGTCGAGCCTGAGGCGGATGCCGAGCTCTCGGCCGACGCCGTCCGATCGTTCCTGCGCGAGCGGCTTGCCAATTTCAAGGTGCCGAAGAACGTCGAATTCCGCGACGCGCTGCCGCGCGAGGCAACGGGAAAGATCTTCAAGCGCAAGCTGCGGGAGCCCTATTGGGCGACGTGAGCCGGGAGCTCACTTTCGGCCCATGATCGATGCCAGCCGAGCTTATCGAATACGAACTTCTCGCGCAAAGTGCAGACCGCATAAACGGGAAAGAGCGGAAATCGTTCCTGGATTCTTGAGAATTCGAGAACGTTGAATCCACGCGCTTCGATTTCCGAGCTGCCGCAACCAATTCGAATCTCGTCTGTTGTCGACCGGCACAATCACTGCCGGAGGATAAACTATGTCACGTCTAATTTCGCTCGCTGCGGCTGTCCTGCTGCTCGGATCAATGCCCGTAAGCGCACAGTCGCAAAAGGCACAAAGCGGCCCGGGCAACAACGCCGTCAACAGCTCTGATCACAACAACTCAAACGCACCCGTCGCAGGCCGCAACAGCTTCACCGAGGGACAGGCGAAGTCGAAGATCGAGGGCGCGGGCTATTCCAATGTTTCCGGACTGAAAAAGGACGATAACGGCGTCTGGCGCGGTAAGGCCGACAAGGCTGGGACCAAGGCGGACGTGAGCGTCGATTTTCAGGGCAACGTGAACCCCGCCAAGTAAGGAGGATAAAACATGACCACCACCATTTCTCGCCTTTATGACACCTATTCGGATGCGGAACGTGCGGTCAGGCGTCTGGAGGCCGCGGGCGTGCCGCACTCCGACATCAGCATCGTCGCGAACAATTCCGATAATTGGTACGGCTCCTCCACCGGCAAGGTCGACCGCGACCGCGACCGCGACGGCGTCGACGATCGCGCCGAAGGTGCCGGCACGGGTGCTGGCATCGGCGCTGGAATCGGAAGCGCGGCGGGCCTGCTTGCAGGACTCGGCTTGTTGGCTATTCCCGGACTCGGGCCGGTGGTTGCTGCCGGATGGCTGGCTTCGACGGCAGTTGGTGCCGCGGCCGGCGCCGCGACAGGCGGCATCGTCGGCGCGCTGACCGAAGCCGGCGTCTCCAAGGACGATGCGTCGCGCTACGCGGAGGGCGTCCGGCGCGGCGGAACGCTGGTATCGGCGCGGGTACCCGACCAGGACCGCACGCGTCTCGATGCCCTTCTGCACGAGAAGGCCGTGAACCTGCAGGAACGCAGCACCGCCTGGCAAAAGTCCGGCTGGAACGGCTTCGATGCCGCAAGCCCGCCGCTGTCTCCTGACGATGTCGGCCGCGAGCGCGAGTTGTACGGCGCCGGGATGCGGGGCAGATAAGGCTCCACAAGCCAAACCAAAGCACGAGGAGGCTCCACTCAGGTGGAGCCTTTTTCGTCACACACTCCCGTTCGGCGAGCGTGGCGCGGGCATCACATAACGCTCACGGGCGCATTCCGCCTGAGCAGGGCCACATGCTTTCACTGACCGGGTAAAGCGCTTTCGATGACCCTCTTTCCAGTATAGCGTTCGACCTCAGAGGAAACGCCGCGAAGACGGCACGAGGTCGCGCATGCTGGACAGAACCAAGGATATTGCCGCATCCGCGCAAGCCTGGCTCGGCGAATTCGAGCGCACGCTTGGCGCAGCTGATGGCGCTGGGCTGGATCGTCTTTTCCTTGCCGACAGTTACTGGCGCGATGTGCTGGCGCTGAGCTGGGCTCTGCAAACGCTTGCCGGCGGCGACTTGATCAAGCGGGGGCTGATAACGCTCGCGGCAAAGGCCGCGCCGAGCCATTTCAAGATCGCGCATAACCGGGCTCCGCCGCGCTGGATCACGCGTGCCGGGACCAACACGATCGAAGCGATCTTCAATTTCGAAACCGCACTGGGGCGCGGCAGCGGCATCGTCAGGCTTGCGCCCGACGCCGCCGACGGCGACCGCCTGAAAGCGTGGACGCTCCTCACCGCGCTCGACGAACTCAAGGGCTTCGAGGAGCAGCTCGGCACCTCGCGGCCGCGCGGCCAGGCCTATTCGCGCGACTTCCGCGGACCGAACTGGCTCGACCTGCGCAACGCCTCGCGCGACTACGCCGATCGCGATCCCACCGTGCTGGTGGTCGGCGGCGGCCAGGCCGGGCTCGCGATTGCAGCGCGGCTGAAGCAGTTGAAGATCGACACCCTGATCGTCGATCGCGAGGCACGGATCGGGGACAATTGGCGCAAGCGCTACCACGCGCTGACCCTGCACAACCAGGTGCAGGTCAATCATTTGCCCTACATGCCGTTTCCACCGAGCTGGCCGACCTATATCCCCAAGGACAAGCTCGCCAACTGGTTCGAAGCTTACGTCGACGCGATGGAGCTGAACTTCTGGACCGGCACCGAATTCGAGGGCGGCGCCTACGACGATGCGAAGGGCCACTGGGCCGTCACGTTGCGCGGCGCGGACGGTGGCAAACGGACCATGCACCCGCGCCATGTGGTGATGGCAACCGGCGTCAGCGGCATCGCCAATGTGCCTGTCATTCCGACCCTCGACACCTTCAAGGGCACGCTGCTGCATTCGAGCCGCTACGAGGACGGCGAAAACTGGACAGGCAAACGCGCCATCGTCATCGGCACCGGCAATAGCGGCCACGATATCGCGCAGGATCTTCACTCCAGTGGCGCCGAAGTGACGCTGGTGCAGCGTTCACCCACGCTGGTCACCAACATCGAGCCGTCGGCCCAGCTCGCTTATGCGACTTACAATGAGGGCACGCTCGAGGACAACGATCTGATCGCGACCTCGATGCCGACGCCGCTGGCGAAAAAGACCCATGTGATGCTGACGGAGCAGTCGAAAGAACTCGACAAGGAGCTGCTCGAGGGATTGCGGCGCGTCGGCTTCAAGCTCGATTTCGGCGAGGCCGGGACCGGCTGGCAGTTCAAATACCTCACCCGTGGCGGCGGCTATTATTTCAACGTCGGCTGCTCCAACCTCATCGTCGAGGGCGCGATCAGGCTCAGGCAGTTTTCCGACATCGAGAGCTTCGTCACCGAGGGCGTCCGGATGAAGGACGGCACGATCCTTCCGGCCGAATTGATCGTGCTCTCGACCGGCTACAAGACGCAGGAATATCTGGTGCGGAAACTGTTCGGCAACTCCGTTGCCGACCGGGTCGGCCCGATCTGGGGCTTCGGCGACGGCCTCGAGCTGCGCAACATGTATGCGCGCACCGGGCAGCCGGGCCTCTGGTTCATCGCCGGCAGCCTCGCGCAATGCCGGATCAACTCGAAATATCTCGCGCTCCAGATCAAGGCGATCGAGGAAAGGATTTTGGGGGCGTGAGGCGGGCGCAATTTGAGCCTCCTCGTCATTGCGAGCGCAGCGAAGCAATCCAGCGTCTTTCCGGGGAGACAGCCTGGATTGCTTCGCTGCGCTCGCAATGACAGTGTGGAGACGATCGCGCACCGCCGACACGAATGAGGAGAACACCCATGCCAGCCATTCTCGGCACCGGCGAGCACCGCTACCGCGTCGTTGAAAACTTCGCAAAGCTGCCGGACGGATGGCAGCTCACCGACGTCGCTTCGGTCGCGGTCGACAGCAAGGACCGCGTCTACGTCTTCAACCGCGGGGCCCATCCGATGGTCGTGCTGGACCGCGAGGGCAATTTCTTGCGCAGTTGGGGCGAAGGCCTGTTCTCGCGCGCCCACGGCCTGCACATCGACGCCGACGACAATCTCTATTGCACCGATGACGGCGACCACACCGTGCGCAAGTGCACCACCGACGGCAAGGTGCTGCTGACGATCGGCATTCCCGAGAAACCGTCGCCGTTCATGAGCGGCGATCCCTTCCACCGCTGCACCCACACCGCGCTGTCGCCAAAGGGCGAAATCTACGTCTCCGACGGCTATGGCAATGCGCGCGTGCACAAGTTCACGCCCGATGGCAAGCTGATGACAAGCTGGGGCGAGCCCGGCACCGATCCCGGCCAGTTCAACATCGTGCACAACATCGCCACCGATGGCGACGGCTTTGTCTATGTCGCCGACCGCGAGAACCATCGCGTTCAGGTGTTCGACGGCAACGGCAAGTACGAGACGCAGTGGAACAATCTGCACCGCCCCTGTGCGCTATGCTGCTGCGGTGGCGGCAAGAGCCCGACCTTCGTCATTGGGGAACTCGGGCCCGGCCTCGCCGTCAACCGCAAGGTGCCCAATCTCGGCCCGCGGCTCTCGATCGTGGACGCGAAAGGCAACCGCATCGCGCGGCTCGGCGGCGAGGCGGGCCCGGGCATTGCGAGCGGAAAATTCCTGGCGCCGCACGGCATCGCGCTGGATTCCAGGGGCGACATCTATGTCGGCGAGGTCGGCGTCACCGACTGGAAAACCAGCTTTCCGGACGAGGAGATGCCGGCCGCGGTGCGCGCGACGCGATGTTTGCAGAAGCTGGAGCGGGTACGGGAGTAGCTGTCTCAGCACATCCACGTCGCGCTGTCAGGACGAAGCTGTCCCCACCGCCTCGGACCTGGAAATCACGGCGTTTTGCGCGGTTTGCCACCCCTCGGCCGCATTGCTTGCGCCCGAATAAGTCGCTCGACGGGCTTCACAATCCCGTCACGCTGCATGTAGTATGTCAGTTACGTGCTGCTTCGCAGCGTACATTGGAGGCCAGGAGCGTTACTTGAACGCACATGTCTCGCAAGGCCATTGGCCGGTGTTGGTGCTGAATGCGGACTTCCGGCCGCTGAGTTACTACCCGCTGTCTCTCTGGTCGTGGCAGGACGCGATCAAGGCGGTGTTCCTCGATCGCGTCAACATCGTCGCGCATTACGATCAGGCGGTTCACAGCCCGACGCTGGAAATGCAGCTGCCGAGCGTGGTCTCGCTCAAATCCTTCGTCAAGCCGACCACCCATCCCGCTTTCACCCGGTTCAACGTCTTCCTGCGCGATCGTTTCGCCTGCCAATATTGCGGCTCGCCCGAAGACCTCACCTTCGATCACATCATCCCGCGCAGCAAAGGCGGCCAGACCACCTGGGAGAATGTGGTCGCGGCGTGCTCGCCCTGCAATCTGCGCAAGGGCAATCTGACGCCGGTACAGGCCAAGATGTTTCCGCGCCAGCACGCCTTCGCGCCGACCGTGCACCAGCTCCACCGTAACGGCCGCCTGTTCCCGCCAAACTATCTGCACGACAGCTGGCTGGATTATCTCTACTGGGATACGGAGCTGGATCCGTAGGGGAGCGCCGAACTGCGGCACCAATCTCGGCTCCGCGCGTCAGGCTGCGGTCCGCGGAGTTGAGCCTCTACACCCGCGGCAAGGCAAGCGTCCCCCGAGCGTGAGTGCCAGCGCCGCTCATTCGCGGGAGCCAAGCGGCTTGTCATGGATGATTGCGGCGGAGACCACACTGATCACGAGAACGATCAGCATGCCTGTCGATGCAGACGGAGCGTCTCGAACCAGGTGAGCTGGCAGATCTCAAAGGACGGAACTTGAAGCGCCGGCGCCCGTTCAAAGCCGAGGCAGAGGCTTCCACAGGCGCCGATTGTCGGCGACACGCCACACTGCCACAGCACATGAGGGGAGACTTGCGATGCCCACAGCCGAGCACGATCACGTCTACAAGATCCTGGAACTGGTCGGATCGTCCGAGACCTCCATCGAGGACGCGATCAAGAACGCGGTCAGCCGGGCCGCCAAGACCGTTCGCGAGATGAAATGGTTCGAGGTGGTGCAAACGCGCGGCCACATAGAGAACAATACCGTTCGCCATTACCAGGTGACGTTGCGCGTCGGCTTCACGCTGGAGGGGTGATACGGCTCATCAGGCGTCGCGGACGCTGCCCTGGCCGGCGCAGCTGCGGACGAGGTTCGCGAGGCAGTCACGAACACGGGCCTCGCGAGTCCCGGTAATCCGGCGTTGCCCCGGATTTGTCGCCTGCGCTCCAGCGCGGTATGGCTTGGATCACGGCCGGATGTCCGGCCAATCCGAGAGTGCTGCTGTGACTGGTCAAATCAAACTCGTCCTCTTCGACATGGACAATGTCCTCTGCGAGTACGACAGGGCAAGACGTGTCGCATGGCTGGCGAAGGTTGCGGGGACCACGAGCGAATCCGTCCACAAGGCGATCTGGGACAGCGGCTTCGAGCTGCTCGGCGATTCCGGCACTCTCGACGCCGCGGACTATTTGCGGGGTTTCGGCGAGCGCATCGGCTATCCGCTGTCACTGGACGAGTGGATCGAGGCGCGACGCCGTTCAATGCAGGCCGACCGTGCGATGCTGGAGATTGCCGGCAGCTTGCGTCAAACCGTCGACATTGCCGTCCTGACCAACAACACCACGCTGGTCGCCGACCATATCGCTGCGCTGCTGCCGGAATTGCCGCCGCTGTTCGGCTCGCGAATCTACGCCTCGGCCCGGTTCAAGACGGCGAAGCCGGACCCACGCTGCTTCCGCCTTTGTCTGTCGGAGCTCGACGTCAAACCGGAGAGCGTCCTGTTCGTCGACGATCTCACGGCCAATGTCGCCGGCGCGCGAGAGGCGGGTCTGTTCGCGCATCACCATACCTCGGTTGAGGCTTTCAGGCAGGCCCTTTCGGAGCACGGCCTGCTTCACGCATGAATGCGCGCTCCGCTTTTCCCGGCGTCAGGCGAGATGACACGCCACGAAGTGCCCGCCCGCTCCCTCCTTCAGCTCCGGCGCGCTTTCGGCGCAACGCGGCTGGGCGATAGGACAGCGGGTGTGGAAGTGGCAGCCCGACGGCGGCTTCATCGGGCTCGGAACGTCGCCCTTGAGGCGGATGCGCTCGCGCTTGAGCTTGGGATCGGGTACCGGCACCGCTGATAACAGCGCCCTCGTGTAGGGATGCTGCGGATTGCGGTAGAGGTCGCTGGCCTTGGCGAGCTCGACGATGCGGCCGAGATACATCACCGCGACGCGGTCGGAGATGTGCTCGACCACCGACAAATCGTGCGCAACGAAGAGATAGGTGAGGTTCAGCTCGGCCTGGAGGTCTTCCAGCAAGTTGATGACCTGCGCCTGGATCGAGACGTCGAGCGCAGACACCGGTTCGTCGCAGACGATCAGTTTCGGCTCGACTGCGAGCGCACGCGCGATCACGATGCGCTGGCGCTGACCGCCGGAGAATTCATGCGGATAGCGGCGCATGTGCTCGGCCTTGAGCCCGACCTTCACCAGCAAGCTCGCGACGCGATCCTCACGCTCCTTGGCGGATGAGCCGAGCTTATGGATGACGAGGGCTTCGCCGAGGATGGCGCCGACCGTCATGCGCGGATTGAGGGAGGCGAACGGATCCTGGAACACCAGCTGCATGTTCCGCCGCATCGCGCGCAAATCGTTGCCGCCGAGCTGGCGGACATCCTGGCCATCGAACACGACCTCGCCGTCTGTCGGCTCGATCAGGCGCAGCACGCAGCGTCCGGTCGTCGACTTACCGCAGCCGGATTCGCCGACAAGGCCGAGCGTTTCGCCGCGGTTGACCGAGAACGAGACCCCATCGACGGCATAAACGCTGCCGACCTGGCGCGACAACAACCCGCCGTGCACGGGAAAATATTTCTTCAGGCCGCTGACGCGGAGCAAAGGCTCGGTCATGCTGCGCCTCCCAACTGCGTATCTCCCAGATGACAGGCCATGCGGTGGCCGGGCGCGATCTCGCGCAGCAACGGCTCCCTCTCGGTGCAAACGCTCATGGCGTGGCGGCAGCGCGGAGCGAAGCGGCAGCCGACCGGCGGATTGATCAGGATCGGCACCGAGCCGCCGATCGCCTCCAGACGTACCTTGTGCTCGCTGGCAAGATCGATGCGCGGGATCGAGCGGATCAGTCCCTGGGTATAGGGATGGCCGGGATTGCCGAAAAGCTCGTCGACAGACGCCTCCTCCACCACCTTGCCGGCATACATCACGACGACACGTTGCGCGGTCTCCGCGACGACGCCCATGGCATGGGTGATCAACATCACCGCCATGCCGAAGCGTTCCTTCATATCCTGGAGCAGGTCGAGGATCTGCGCCTGAATGGTGACGTCGAGGGCCGTGGTGGGCTCGTCGGCGATGATCAGCTTCGGCTTGCAGGCGAGCGCCATCGCGATCATCACGCGCTGGCGCATGCCGCCCGAGAACTGATGGGGATAGTTGTGCACGCGGCCTTCGGCGTTGGGAATCTGCACCAGCTTGAGCATCTCGATGGTGCGCTCGAGCGCCTGTTTTCTGGTGACGTTCTCATGGCGGCGCAGGCTTTCGGCGATCTGCTCGCCGATCGTCAGCACCGGATTGAGCGAGGTCATCGGCTCCTGGAAAATGAAGCCGATCTCCTTGGCGCGGATCTCGTCGAGCTGACTGCTCGTCAGCGGCACGAGATCGCGGCCCTCGAAGATGATCTCGCCCGCCGCGATGCGGCCCGGCGGCATCGCGATCAGCTTCAGGATCGACATCGCGGTGACGGTCTTGCCGCAGCCGGATTCGCCAACGACGCAGAGCGTCTCGCCGCGGTTGATAGAGATATCGACACCGTCGACAGCCTGGAGGATGCCGTCGTCGGTGGAGAAGTGGGTTTTCAGTCCCTTGATCTCGAGCAACGGCGCCATCAGATCACCCGCCGCGCATCGAGCGCGTCGCGCAGGCCATCGCCGATGAAGTTGATGGCGACCACAGCGATGAAGATTGCGCCGCCCGGGAACAGCGCCCAATGCGGGCCTATGTCGAGAAAGTCCTTGGCATCATAGAGCAGCCGGCCCCAGGTCGGCGTATCCGGAGGGAAGCCGAGGCCGAGGAAGGACAGCGTGGATTCCGCGATGATGGCGGCGGCCACGTCGATGGTGCCGGCGATGATCACCGGACCGAGCGCATTGGGCAGGATATGGCGCACCACCTGCCGCACCGGGCTTGCCCCGAGGGCGCGCGCGGCTTCGACGAATTCCTTCTCCCGGATCGACAGGAACTGGGCGCGAACGAGGCGGGCGACCGGCATCCACCGCAAGCCACCGATCACGAGCACGATCAGGATGAAAATGCCGCCCTCGGGGCCGAAAGCGGCCTTCAGCCCGTCGCGGAAGAGATAGATCAGCAGCAGCAGCAGGGGCAATTGCGGCAGCGACAGGAAGAGATCGGTGAGCCACATCAGCCCATGGCCGAGCGCGCCGCGCGACATGCCGGCGAGCGCGCCGATCAGCACCCCGACAAAGACCGAGACCAGCATCGCGGCGAGACCGACCGCGAGCGAGATGCGCCCGCCATAGATCATGCGGGCGAGGATATCCTGCCCGAGATCGTCGGTGCCAAAAGGATGGGCCAGCGACGGCCCCTGCATGCCCGCCACGATGTCGATGTCGTCGATCTTGACCCGCCAGACGAAGGGGCCGGCCACCACCGCCAGGATCAGAACGAGGAGCAGGAACGCGCTGACCACGGCAAGCTTGTGCCGGCTATAGCGCCGCCACGTCTCGCGCCAGGGCGAGTAGACGCGCCGCTCAGCGGAGGGAGATGCGAGGGTCAAGCCAGCCATAAAGAACGTCCGCGATGAGATTGAACAGCACGACCAGGCACGCAAAGACGAAGGTGACGGCCATCACCACCGGCGTGTCGTTGGAAAGGATGGAGGAGATCAGCAGCGAGCCGATGCCGGGGATGCGAAAAATCTGCTCGGTGACGATGGCGCCGCCGAACACCGCCGGGATTTGCAACGCAATCAGCGTGACGACCGGAATCATCGCGTTGCGCATCACGTGCTTGATGATCACCCGCCGCTGGCCGATGCCCTTGGCGCGCGCGGTGGTGACGTAGTCGAGCCGGATCACGTCGAGCATCGCCGAGCGCACGAAACGCGTCATCGACGCAGCCTGGAACAGGCCGAGCACCGCCACCGGCATGATCGCCTGCCGGATCATCTCCAGCACCCAGTGAATACCCGTGCCCTTGATGTCGGTCGTGTAGACGAAAGGCAGCCAGTCCAGCGTGACTGAGAAGATCAGGATGAACAGGATGCCGGTGAAGAAGGTCGGCAGCGAGAAGCCGACAAAGGCGAGCGTGTTGGCGACCTGGTCGAACAGCGAATAAGGTTTCGTCGCGGCATAGACCCCGACCGGGATCGCGATCAGGAGCGCCAGAATCTGCGCCGAGCCGATCACGTAGAGCGTCGTTGGCAGTCGCTGGAGAATGAGCGTGTCGACGTTCATCCTACTGACGAAGGAGAAACCCCAGTCGCCGTGCAGCATGGCGTTGAGCCAGTGCAGGTAACGAAGGTAGATCGGATCGTCGAGACCGAACTTCGCCCGAAGCGCGAGAGCGACTTCGGGCGGCACGTTCGGATTGGTCGCCAGCTCCGAGAAAGGATCGCCCGGGGCGAGTGCGAGCACGACGAACAGCACGAGCGAAATTCCGAGCAGGCTCGGAATCGCGATCAGGAGGCGACGCAGGACATACTGGCTCATGAAGAAGGACCGCTCTAGGCGTGCGTCATCATTCTTCGCGGTACCAGTCGAACAAATTGTCGGTTTCGTTGGCCCAGCCGGAAACGACCGGGCGCAGATTGTTGGCGGCCGCCTCGACCTTCAGGCGGTGCTGCACCGGGATGAAAACGATGTCCTGGTACATGAGATCATTGGCCTTGATGTAGAGCGCCGCGCGCTTGACCGGATCCATCTCGCCGTCGGCGGCCTGGATGGTCGCGTCGTACTCCTTGTTGACCCAGCGCGGGAAGTTGGTGCCCTGCCACTTGTTCTCCTTGGTCGCGACGAGGTTCGAAAGGTAGCGACGCATGTGCTGCGACGGATCGGGCTGGCTCAGCGGGATCTGGAACATCTCCATGTCGGCGTAGAACTTGGAATAGGTGTCGGGATTGCCGACGTCGGAGGAGAAGAACACGGAGGCGACGACCGATTTCAGCTCGACGTCGATGCCCGCCTTCTGGCAGGCCTGCTTGACGATCGCCTGCGTCTTCTGACGCGGCCCGTTGATCGCGGTCTGGTAGAGGAGCTTCAGCTTCTTGCCGTCCTTCTCGCGGATGCCGTCGGCGCCCGGCTTCCAGCCGGCATCGTCGAGGATCTTCGAAGCCTTCTCGACGCTGAACTCCCACGAGGTGTTCTTGGACACGAACTTTTCCGGTCCGTTGAGGAAGTTGGCGGTGGTGCGGCCGGCGCGGCCGTAGATCGCCTTCTTGACCGACTCGCGATCGATCAGCAGCGAGAGCGCCTTGCGCACTGCCGGATCGGAAAACAGCGGGTGCTTGGTCTTGATCGAGGAGCGCTCGCCATCGACCTCGATGTTGGGATCGGTGAAGTTCAGCGCGATGAATTCGGTGTCGCCGCCGACGGCGTAGACGGTCTTTCCCTTGCCGCCCTTCTCCAGGCGCAGCAGCACGTCGTCCTCGACCTGAATGTTCCAGCCGAAATCATATTCGCCGGTCTGGATCACCGCGCGCGCGGCAGAGACGGCATCGCCGCCGCCCTTCATCTCGATCGAATCGAAATAGGGGCGGTTGGCCATGTGGTAATCGGGATTGATCACGCCGCGAACAAGATCGCCCGGCTTGAACTCGACGAACTTGTAGGGGCCGGTGCCGACCGGCGAGAGGTTGGTCGGCGCCTCCCGCGATTTGGACCCCATATAGTCCTTGAACAGATGTTTCGGGATGATGGTATTAGGTGCCCCGACAAAAGCGTCGGCCCAGAACGGCGTCGGCTTCTTGAAAAGAATGCGGACCGTGAGGTCGTCCACCTTCTCGACCGTGATGTCGCGGAGCGTCGCGATGGTCAGCGCGGAGGTCGCCGGATCCTTGGCATATTCCCAGTTGAAGACGACGTCGTCGGCTGTGAACGGCGTGCCGTCATGCCATTTGACGCCGGGTTTGAGCTTCCAGGTGACCGACTTGCCGTCGGCGGCGAGGCCGCCGTTCTGGATCGAGGGAATTTCGGCAGCCAGGACCAGCTTCATATTGCCGTCGGGATCCCAACAGGCGAGCGGCTCGTAGAACAGACGCGCGCCGTCCTGGTCCTTGGTGCCGGTGGCAAAATGCGGATTGAGCAGGGTCGGCCCCTGCCACCACAGCAGCTTGAGCGCACCACCACCGCCGCGCTTGGTCGGCTTGTAAGTCGAGACGCCCTCGGCCATCGCGACGCCGCCAAGCGCGAGGATCTGGTTGGCCAAAGGCGCGGTGAGACCCACGGCAGCCAGGCGCTGAATGAAGCCGCGGCGATCCATCCGCCCGTCCTTCACGTCACCGATCATCGAACGCAGTTCTTTATCCAGCATGGTTGTCCCCCGTCTGGTTCCCGTATGGATGCAGGCGGTCGCGCGAGACGACCACCGGGCTTGGCTGGCGGTAGATGGCACACCGAATGGGGTGCGCGTCAACTGCGACCGTGTGTATGCAAACGGTCTTCTGACTGTCTGTTGGGCAAAACCATATTCCGCAGCCCATCCGTTCGGCAATCCAGCATCAAAACACGCTGAATTCCGCGCTGCACTGCAGAAAATTTGATCGCCGCATCAGACGAAGTATCGAGGCGAAATTCTACGCCACGGACATGTCGAGCGGCGGCGCGACGTGATCCGGCAGCGGACAGACGTAAGGCGTCTTGGCCGTCCGCTTCTCGAGGTCAGCCTTGGCAGCCTTGATCAGCTCAGGGTCCGTCAGCGCCTTGATGCCGATGCCGGCCATCGCCTTGGCGGCCTGCACCATGGCCTTGTGCGCATGCGCGCTCTTGCCCTGCGCGACCACCTGCCAGGTGTGGAAGGGCGTGCCGATTGCAACCGTGGGTGCGTGGACCTGCACGGTCGGCACCACCCAGCTTACGTCGCCGACGTCGGTCGAGCCGACCAGCGGATTGCGCTTGGCATCGAGTGGCACCAGGAAGTCGGCCAGCGGCCGTTCGGTCGGCTCCATGCCGATCGCGTAATAGACCGACTCGATGTCCTTGTCGCTCAGCGTCGCGCGGATCTCCGTGGCAAAGCCCTTGTCTGCGTCGTCGAAATGCGGCGGTCCGAGCTCTTCCATGACCCGGTGCAGCGCCTGCTCCAGCGGCGTGTTCGGCAGGATGTTGGAGACCGCGGAGATGATCTTCATCTCGACCTTGGTCTCGGTCATCAGCGCCGCGCCGTCCGCGATCTTGCTCACGCGTCCGACCAGCTCGTTCATGCCGGGCAGATCACGGGCGCGGATCGAATAGCGCACGCGCGCATGCGCCTGCACCACGTTCGGGGCGATGCCGCCGGTGTCGAGCAGCGCGTAGTGCACGCGCGCGTCGCTCGGCATGTGCTCGCGCATGTAGTTCACGCCGACATTCATCAGCTCCACGGCGTCGAGCGCGGAGCGGCCGAGATGCGGCGAGGCCGCCGCATGCGAGGTGCGGCCGGTGAAGATGAAATCGGCGCGGGTGTTGGCGAGTGACGGCGTCACCGCGACTTCCCAGAAGCTGTGCGGATGCCAGGTGATGGCGATGTCGGCGTCTTCGAATGCGCCGGAGCGCACCATGAAGGCTTTTGCCGCGCCGCCTTCCTCGGCGGGGCAGCCGTAATAGCGCACGCGGCCCGGCACCTTGTTCTCGGCGAGCCAGTCCTTCACCGCCGTCGCGGCGAGGAGAGCTGCGGAACCGAGCAGATTGTGGCCGCAGCCATGGCCGTGGCCGCCGGTCTCGACCGGACGATGCTCCGCGACGCCCGCCTCCTGGCTCAGGCCCGGCAGCGCGTCATATTCCCCCATGAAGGCAATGACCGGTCCGCCCTCGCCCCATTCGCCCATCACTGCGGTCGGAATGCCCGCGACCTGCTCGGTGATGCGAAAACCCTGATGACGCAACTCGGCAAGATGCTCGGCGGCGGACCGCGCCTCGGTGTAGCAGACTTCGGGCATGCCCCAGACCTTGTCGCTGAGGTCGATGAAACGTGCCTTGATCGTGTCGATGCCACGCCAGATGTCGCTGCGGTTGTCCATGCTTCGGTCCGTGATCCCTGGGTCAAACGAAGCGGCAATGGTTAGCAGCTTCATTGTACGGCGCCTAGCACCTCGCCGGACAGCAGCCATGCGGCCAATGCCGGAGGCCGCCCGACCGACCGTGCATAAACCGTTCCCCTGCCTTTCAAAGATTTCACACGGCGTTCTCTGGAATAGTTAGGAACGAGGCTTTCAAGACGGCCTCCTCCGCCCTAAATTATCCGTGCTTCGCGCGTCGCTCCGCTACCCACGGCGGAGCGATGCACTCAGCCAGGAGAACTCCATGCCCGCCCTGACCGAATGGAGAGTGCCGCCGGCCAATCAGCCGCGTGCGAGCGATTACGGTTTCGATCTCGACCACGCGCTCGCCTCCGTCGTCGGCCTGCACGCCATCATCCCGCCGGACGCTTTCAGTGCCGAGACACTGGGCACCGAACGCGCCGGCAACGGCGTCGTGATCGACAACGGGCTGGTGCTCACCATCGGTTATCTCATCACCGAAGCAGAGTCGGTGTGGCTGCATGTCGGAGAGGGGCGCGTGGTGGAGGGACATGTGCTCGGCTTCGATGCCGTCACCGGCTTTGGCCTGGTGCAGGCGCTCGGCCAGCTCGACGTCGATCCCTTGCCGCTCGGCATCTCGGCCGAGACCCGGCTCGGCGACCGCGTCGTGGTCGGCGGCGCCGGCGGACGCACGCGCTCGGTCGCGAGCCAGATCGTGGCCAAGCAGGAATTCGCGGGCTACTGGGAATATCTGCTGGACGAGGCCATCTTCACCCATCCCGCGCACCCGAACTGGGGCGGCACGGCGCTCCTCAATGAGCGCGGCGAGTTGATCGGCATCGGCTCGCTCCAGCTCGAACGCGAGCGCGACGGCAAGGCCGAGCACGTCAACATGATCGTGCCGATTGACCTGTTGAAACCGATCCTGGACGATCTGCGCAAATTCGGCCGCGTCAACAAGCCGGCACGGCCATGGCTCGGACTCTTTTCGACCGAGATCGACAACCGCGTGGTGGTGATCGGGATCTCCGCCAACGGTCCCGCCGCCCGTGCCGAGCTCAAGACCGGCGACGTCATCCTCGCGGTCGACGGCGAGAAGGTCACGAGCCAGACCGGCTTCTACAACAAGCTGTGGGGCCTCGGCGCCGCCGGCGTCGACGTGCCGCTGACGGTACATCATGAAGGTGTCACCTTCGACGTCACGGTGACCTCGACCGATCGCTTTAAGCTCTTGAAGGCGCCGAAGCTGCACTGACAAGCCGAACTGAAGCAGGGAAACGACGATGAGCGAGGCCGTCGTTGACGACATCGTGGCCGTGCTGCCGCCGCTGCTCAATGCGCTGGAAGCGCTCGGCTTCTTTCAGCGAAACCTGCACCCGCCGGCCTTCGGCTCCGTGATGAACGCGATCGGCGCGCCCGACGAGGCGTTGCAAACGGCGCGCGCGGCAATCGGAGCATGGCCGGAACAGTTCACCGGACTGCGCGAGCGGCTCGACCGTGCCTGCGACGAGACGCTCGCCGCCTTTTCCGGCCTGCGCGAGGTCGAGCGTGGCAATGGCGACCTCGTCGCGGTCTTCCGCGCGCTGCGCCATCTGCCGCGCGCGCAGGAGGCACTCTATCCGCTGGCCGTGCAGTTTCCGCCGGTCAGCAGCTTCTTCCTCAACGCCGCCATGCGCGAGAACGCCGACCTGTTGTCGCGGCTCGAAGCCGGCGCGGACGCGCACACCGGCATCATCCACGATCACAACGAGCCCGGCAGCCGCGGCGGCTTTTCGGTCTACGTGCCCGAATATTACACGCCCGATCGCGCCATGCCGCTGGTGATGGCACTGCATGGCGGCAGCGGCAACGGCCGCGGTTTTCTGTGGAGCTGGCTGCGCGACGCCCGCAGCCTTGGTGCGATCCTGGTGGCGCCGACCGCGACCGGCCCGACCTGGGCCCTGATGGGTGACGATTCCGACACGCCCAACCTCACACGCATTCTCGAAACCGTCCGCAGCCGCTGGACCATCGACGCCTCACGCATGCTGCTCACAGGCATGAGCGACGGCGGCACCTTCTGCTACGTCACCGGGCTCGACGGCGCCTCGCCCTTCACGCATCTCGCGCCGGTGTCGGCAACCTTCCATCCCCTGATGGCAGAGATGGCTGACGCCACGCGCCTGCAGCGCCTTCCGATCTTCATCACGCACGGCAAGCTCGACTGGATGTTTCCGGTGCAGACCGCGCGGCAGACCCAGGCGGCCCTCGCCGCTGCCGGCGCGAATGTCACCTATCGCGAGATCGACGACCTCAGCCACACCTATCCTCGCGAGATCAACGCGGAGCTGGTGCAGTGGCTGAATGAAGCGTGAACGGATCGTCCTTACCTGCGCCGCACTGTCGCGGAACAATCACTTCGGGTCGACGTTATCGCCCGTCATCGGAGGTTTCGCCATGCGGATGTTTCTTGGAATGATTTTGGGCGCGTTGCTGCTCGGCTGCGGCGTGTACGTCTATGACTCCATGCAGACGTCGTCGGTCGCCAATGGCGAGGTCGCGACGACCAATCGCACCATCGTGAACTGGGATGTCGCCAAGGCCGATTGGGACGCGCTGCGTGATCGCGCGCACAAGGACTGGGTCCGCATCTCCTCGAAGTAACGACTTGGTATCAAGATGAATGAGGCGCCGTCGCGGGTCCGCGGCGGCGCCTTCGTATTGCGCGGTGAATATCGCTCGGCTCAGTTCATCTTGGCCTTGCGGGCGTCGGCAATGACCTGCTCGAACTCGTTCATGCTGAGCACGCCCGGCACGCGATACTTGCCGACGATGAAGGACGGGGTGCCGCGGAAACCGAAGGCTTCGGCCTGCTCGTTGTTGCGCTTGAGCACGGAGTCGATGTCCTTGGCGTGATCGGCGAGATCGCGCTTCAACCGATCCATGTCGACGCCGGCGACCGCGAGCAACTCGTTGATGCGCGGCTCGGTCAGGCGCGAGCTGACGCCCATCATGGCGTCGTGGGCCTGGTGGTACTTGTCCTGGAATTTCGCCGCGAGCGCGGCCCGCG
Source organism: Bradyrhizobium sp. Ken64 (assembly GCF_055807555.1). Lineage (NCBI taxonomy): Bacteria > Pseudomonadati > Pseudomonadota > Alphaproteobacteria > Hyphomicrobiales > Nitrobacteraceae > Bradyrhizobium > Bradyrhizobium sp. Ken64. The sequence continues at coordinate 520,586 of NZ_JBVVPA010000001.1, forward strand.
CCGCCGTGACCGAAACCGGACCGAGAATCGGCCAGTCCTTCATCACCAGCCTGACCTTGCCATCGTCCTGGATGACCTGACGCAACTCGGGCTCAAGCTTACGGCAATAGGGGCAGTTGTAGTCGGACCATTCGATAATGCTGATATTTCCGTCGGGATTGCCGGCAACGGGAACGTCGGGATCGCGCAGCACCTTGGCTTCGGTCAGCACCTCGTCTTCGTCGGTCGCCGCGCGCGCCGAGGTGATCCCACCCGCGACAAGGGCACCCACCCCGATCAGCGTCAGCGCCGCGCGCCGCGTCGGCACAAGGCCTTTGTTCCTGAATCCAGCCATATCTCGTCCTGTTTCGGTCCCATCTCCGTCGATACGGTTCGAGACTGGGAATTGTTACAGGTCATATAGAGTGTCGCGGCGCCGATGTCATCGCACCAACAGCGTGATCGCCAAAGGTACCAGGAATGAGGTCACCAAAGCGTTCAGGCTCATGGCGATGCCGGAGAAGACGCCAGCGATCTCGTCGACCTGGAACGCACGCGCGGTACCGATTCCGTGCGCGGCAAGGCCGGCAGCAAAGCCGCGGGCGCGGAAGTCGGTAATGCCGGTGCGGTTCATCAGCGGCGTCACGATGATCGCTCCCATGATGCCCGTGAGGATGACGGCAACCGCAGCCAGCGAGGGATCGGCGTGCAGGGTTTCGGCGATGCCCATGGCAACGCCGGCCGTGACGGATTTCGGTGCGAGCGACAAAACCACGTCGCGCGGCAGACCGGCGAACTCGGCCAGCAACACCACGGACACCACGGCGGTGACCGATCCCGCGACCAGCGCCACCAGCATCGGCACGATCGAGGCGACGACGCGCTTGCGGTTCTCGTAGAGGGGAACAGCCAGCGCGACCGTCGCGGGCCCCAAAAGGAAGTGCACGAACTGCGCGCCGGCGAAATAGGTCGTGTAGGAGGTGCCGGTCAACAGCAGGAACGCGCCGACGATCCACATCGCATGCAGCACGGGATTGGCGAGCGGATGACGCCGCGTCGCCAGCGACACCGCGTCCGTACCGGCATAGACCAGCAGCGTCACCGTCAACCAAAGCAACGGCGACTGCGAGAGATAGACCCAGAGCGAGAACGGATTGTCCTTCATCGCGCGTCCTGTTGCCTCAATAGCCGGCTGACGAGGCGGAAGGTGAGTACGGTCGCGAGCAGCGTGACGACCACCGACAGCGCGAGCACCAGAACGATGGCGATGCCGTGGGACGCGAGCAGGTCGAGCTTCTGCACGACCCCGACCCCGGCCGGCACGAACAGCAGCGACAGATGCGCCAGCAGACCCTTGCCGGCCGTCTCGACGCCATCATCGCCCAGCGGCCCGCGCGCGAGATGCGCAAAGCGGTCGCGCGCGAGCAGCAGGATGAGGAGCAGCAAGAGGCCAAGCACCGGGCCCGGCATCGGGAGGCCGAGGCCGCGCACGACGGCTTCGCCGATCAACTGGCAGAGCAGGATGAGACCAAGACTTGCAAGCATGATCGGAGTATCAAGGGATGCGCCGGCAGACTTGTCAATTACTGCTATGCAACGGTCATGCGCGGCTCGTGCGAAGCGGCTCGTATGCGGCCATGGCTCAGGCCTCCGCCGGCTCGGTGAGATGCCTCAAAGCGATCTCGCGGATGGCATCCGTGAACGGCACCGATTTGCGCTGGCTACGGTCCATGTGCACGCCCGTGATCTCGCAGAACGCGGCGATCTCGCCGGTCTCGGCATTGGTCATGTCGTGCCGGAAGCGGATCGATTTGTCGCGGATCTCGAGCAGGCGACTGCGGATCTCGACGATGTCGCCGGCGAGCAGCTCGCGCTTGTAGGTGATGTTCTGCTGCACGGCGGCCATGCCGCGGCCGGAGCCGCGCAGATAGCTCGGCGTCAGCCCGAGGCGGGCAAACAGATTCCAGTTGGCCTCGTCGAATTTGCCGACATACCACATGATGTTCATATGGCCGACGTGATCGCACTGCCACGGATAGACCGTGCCGCGATAGGTCGCCTCCTGCTCCATCGCAATTCTCCGTGGCCTTTTCTGCCTTTGATTGTTGATACGGTAGCGTATCAGCCTCCTCCCGCGCTAGCAATACGGCACCGTATCAAGAATCGGCGAGGCTGCCTGCATGAGTGACGGCAAAGGCGATGTCTGGGTCGAGGCAGGGCTCATCGAGCTCGCCCGATCCGGGGTCGAGGGGGTGCGGGTCGAGGTGCTCGCCAAGAATCTGGGCGTCACCAAGGGCGGCTTCTACCGCCGCTTTGCCGACCGTGCCGCGCTGCTCGGTGCCATGCTGGAACGCTGGCGCGAGGGGCGCTCAACGGCGATCGCGCAGCAGACGAGCCTTGATGGCCAGGAGCCCCGTGAACGGCTGCGGGCGGTGATCCAGCTCTATTCCGAGCGGCTCAATCCGGACGGGATGGCAATCGAGCTTGCGATCCGGCAATGGGCCCGCTCGGACGAGGGCGCCGCGGCAGCGGTGGCGAACGTGGACGCGGCGCGGCTGAAGCACGTCGCCGAACTCTATCGCGCGACCGGCCTCGATACCGAGGCAGCCGAAGCGCAGGCCTTCCTGTTCTACTGCTTCATCTTCGGCCAGAGCCTGCTGTTCGTCGAGCGCGGCCCGCGCAAGCGATCGCAGCTCGTGGCGAAATCGGCCGAGAAGCTACTGGATTAAAGCAAGAGGCCGGAGCTTGGCTCCGGCCTCTGCGTCGTCTTGAAGCGTCAGGCGGCGCCCTTCAGCTTCTTGTTGCATTCGCTGTAATAGCCGCCGCCCTTCTCGATCCACTTCATGCCGCCATTGCCGTTGGTGGTCTTGTTGGCGTTGTACTGGTCGACGCAGGTGTGCAGGCGCCCCTTGCCAGGGGTCTCCTTGGCGTATTTCGGATCGACCGCGTTCGGATAGATCGCGGGGCCGGCCGGCAGGGTCGGCGCAGCAGCCGGGGCGGCCTCCTTCTTCGCCTGCTTCGGCTCGGCGGGAGCGGCGGGCGCAGCAGGAGCGGCCGCGGTCGGTGCAGCCGCTGGCGTCGCGTCCGCGCCGCACTGGGCCTTGCGGAAGTCATTCCACTTCGTGGTGCCGAGCGACCCATCCTTCTTGGCGGCCTGGTATTTCGCGCTGCACTCCTGCGAGGTCAGTGCCTGCGCCGGCGCACTTGCCACCAGCGCGGCAAAGCCCGACAGCGCAACTGCACACAGCAACTTTGATTGAATGGTCATCCTTGGTCTCCTCCTTGATCTTCCCCCGAGGGAAGTGAACCGAGGATTGCTATCCTAGCGTGCCGCCCGCTCGCGACAAGGAAGCGATGGCTGCTGCCGCCAAAATATAGTGAGCCTCCACGTTCGAATTATTCATGTCGCGTTCAGCAAGGCCAGCCGACTTTCGCGCCCTTCGCAATTCCCGCAAGAAGAGTGCAGCATCATGACCTTCACATCTCGCCTCGCCGTCGTCGCGCTCGCCTCCCTGCTCGCCACCGGCACTGCCTTCGCGCAGACCGCCGCGCCGGCAGCCAAGACCGACACCAAGACCACAACCGCCGCCCCCATGGACAAGAAGGCACCGAAGGAGCACTCGGCCGAGTCGCTCGAATGCTCCAAGCAGGCCGACGCCAAGGGCCTGCACGGCAAGGAGCGCAAGAAATTCCGCTCCGAATGCATCAAGACCGCCAAGGCCGGCATGGCCGCGCCGGCTGCGGACAAGAAGTAAGTCCTTCCCCCTGCTCGCGGCTTCGGCGAGAGGCGCGCGCATTGCGGCATGACGTGGCCGCAATTGTGCGCCTCTCGCCGATTTGCGATAAGGCGGTGTGAAGCAAATCACCGCCTCCCTGCCGTTCGGATGGCCGAGCCGTGCCAAGATCTTGAGCACGGCGGAAACGCTCGTCATCGGCACCGCCGGGGGCCTCGTGTTTCTGCTCGCGGGCCTTCCGGGGGGATTGATCTCGGGCTCCATGATCGCGGTCGGGATCGCCGCGATCGCTGGTCGGCAGCTGACGCTGCCGCCGATCCTGACCCAGACCGTGCTGGTGCTGCTTGGCATTTCGTTAGGATCAGTCGTCTCGCGCCACCTGCTTCAACAGGTCAGTGCCTATCCGCTCACCATCGGGCTGCTCGCGCTCGCGACTTTCTGCTCGACCTTCGGCTCCAGCTATTATCTCCAGCGCATCCACGGCTGGGACCGCACCTCGGCCTTCCTCGCCGGCAGCCCCGGCGCGCTGTCGCAGATCACGATTTTGGCGGTCGAGCGCGGCGCCGACCTGCCGGGCATCGCGGTGGTGCAGACCATGCGCGTCATCATCCTCACCGCGGCACTACCGATGGTGCTGGCGTTCGCCGGCGTCGCGCCCTCCGTCGCGCCATCGCTGACGACGACGATCGCCTCGCCGCTCGACCTCGTCGAGCTGGTCGCGGCATCGCTGGCCGCGGCACTCGTCCTGCGGCTGATAAAGTTTCCGGCGAGCTGGATGTTCGGCGCGATGATCGGCTCAAGCGTGCTGCATGGCGCAGGCTGGGTCGAGGGCGGCCTGCCGGTCTGGGTACGCGGCGTGGCGCTGATCGGCATCGGCGCCCTGATCGGCAGCCGCTTCGCGCGGATGCGGATCAAGACGCTCGCCGGCCACATCAACGCGGCGCTGGGCTCGTTTGCCGTCGCCATCGCCGTCTCCGCGATCTTCGTCGGCATCGTGGCGCTCACCACGCAGGTGAAATTCTCTGACGTCGTGGTCGCCTACGCACCAGGCGCGATGGACGCCATGCTGGCGCTGGCCCTGACGCTGCACATCGACCCGATCTTCGTCGGCGCACATCACCTCTCTCGTTTCGTCTTCGTGACGATCGCGACGCCGGGCATCGTGCACCTGTTCGGCCGGACGCAGGACGATGTGGATGATTGAGCCTCAGCGCTTCGCCGTCGCAACGAATCCCCACGCGGCGATCGCAGCCATCAGGAGCGAGATCAGCAAATTGTAGCCGGCAAGCGAGAGGCCGAGGAAGCGCCACTGCACCTCGTCGCAGCGGACCACCTTCACGGTGTCGAGCCGCGACAGCAGGTCGGTGGCGCTGCCGAGATTGACGACGGGACCGGAGCAGTCTGTCGGTCCCTTCCAAAAGCCCCATTCGACGCCGGCGTGATAGGAGCCGAGCCCGGCATTGCCGAGGCTCGCCAGCACAAGGATCGCAAGGCCCGCGAGCAGCAGCGGTCTCGGCGCACCGCCCCGCGCCGCAAGTGCGATGAGCAAGCCGAGCGGGATCGCGAGGTAATACGCGTAGCGCTGCTCCAGACAGAGCGGACAGGGCACGATCCCGAGCACCAGCTGGAAGAACCAGGCGCCCGCGATGGTCGCGGCTGCCGTCAGTGCGACCGCGAGCGAAGCGGCCAGCGCGGGGCTCGTGGCCGCCGGTTTGAACGCAGGTATTGCGGCACTCTGGGTCGTCACGGCAGCCTCTTTTCGATGGGTCGCTTTCCAAGGCTGTAACCCCGGCTCATGCGGCTGTCGAGAACGGCCGGGATCACTTTGGCGCGGGTTGACCCCGCTTTGTCCATGGCTATAGTCCGCCGGCTTCGCGACGCCCGCTTAGGGCCGACCGAGGGCCCCTGTGGCGGAACTGGTAGACGCGCTCGACTCAAAATCGAGTTCCGCAAGGAGTGCTGGTTCGATTCCGGCCAGGGGCACCACGCTTCGCCCTTTCGGGCTTCGGCGTGGCGCAGCCCGCGCCAAGCCCGAAAGGGTGAAGCGTGTCCGGCGAAGCCTCTTGGCGAAGACGGACTACCCCCCCTCCCTAGCAATCGTCACATCCCACCTGTATAAACCGGTAGCTTCTTCCGCAATTCGAAGGAGCTCATATGAACGACCTGCACACGTGGCTTTCGCAACAGCACCACGGCCTGCGGACTTTCCGGATCTTTCAGCAAAAGCTCGAGACGCTCGGTCGCGACGACCCCGAACAGCGCGGCCTGTGCCGTCTGTTGAGCGGTCTCGTCGGCAGCTATGTCGAGACGTTCGATGAGGCCCCGCTGCCCGTCGAAGTCGCTGACAGTGCCTATCATCGCCTGCTGACGCTGGTCGCAAGCCTCGACCTCGACGGCGACACCAGCCGGCGGCTTGCGGACATCAACCGGGTTGCGACCTGCGAACTCTGGCAGTGACGAGAGCGGGCGGCCGTACGGCTCGCATCCGCATTCCCGGACACTTCGCCAGGAGAGGGCCGCGTGCTTCCCGGTATGCCCTTCCGATGGGTTCGACTTCGCGGAGCCAGTCCCTATATCGTGCGGCAACGTATGTTAATGCAGCGAGCAACTTCGATGGCCAGGAGACGCGCGACGGAAACGGAAGCCGACGATCTCCCCCGCTATTTCGTCTGGGCGCGCGGTCTTGAGGGCCCCGAACCGCAGAAATGGATGGCGATGGATTTCGGCGTCGGTGACTGGAAGCGGCCGCTCGTCCTCGCCTATCTGGAACTGCCGGAGGGCGAGCGACACTTGCCGCTGTCGGCGCTGGCCCGGCGATATCCGCCGCCGCGGGGAGAGCCCTCCTAGCGCCGCCATCCGGTGAGAGGCCGCCCGCTGTTCTCTTGCCACAGGGCGCGGCCTTGACCGGTCGAATGAGCGAAGCGCCTACGCGGCCTTGCTCTTGCTTTTGGCTGAACGCACCGTTGCGAGTGCAGCGACGGCTTCGTCGCCGATCCGATCGGCATCGGGCAGCGCGTTGTCAGGCCCTTCCACGCGGTTGCGGCCATTCTGCTTGGCGCGATAGAGTGCATCGTCGGCGACACGCAACAGTTCGGTAAAATTGCCGCCTGCCTCCGGGAAGCTGGCGACGCCGGCCGAGATCGTGACACGCGGCAGATGCCCCTCGGCATAGCGGATGGTGAGAGCCTCGATTTTGCCGCGCAACGCTTCTGCGCGCGCCACCGCTTCGTCCATGTCCGTGTTCGGCAGCAAGACGACGAACTCCTCGCCGCCGAAGCGACATGGCACGGCATCGTCGGCAAAGAGAGTCCGTAATATCTCGCCGACATGACGCAGCACCGCGTCGCCGGCATCGTGGCCGTGATTGTCGTTGAAGCTTTTGAAGTGATCGACGTCGATGGTGAGGACGCTCAACGGGGTCTTGTGGCGCTCGGCACGCAGCAACTCCCGACGTGCCATCTCCAGCAAGTAACGGCGATTGTTCAGTCCCGTGAGCACATCGCGCACCGATTGGTCGCGCAAGCCCTCGCGCAGTTTCATGTTGGCGATGGCAATCGACAGATGTTCGGCGCAGGCATGCCCCAGCCGCGCCCGATCGGCAAAGCGCGCCTTGGCTTCCTCGGCCGTCTCCGACTGGTCGAACGTATATTCGAGGTGCAGCAGGCCGACAGTATCGCCATGGGCAACGATCGGAATGCAGCAATAGTTGTCGTTGACCCCGTCATGGACGTGATCGCAGTGAAACTCGATCTCGCTGGTGCCGTGCACATAGGCATGACCACGACGCAGGCTCCAGCAATCCTCGGGATGGATGCTCGCCGTGTGCGATTTGCCGTTCCACTCCGTCGCCACCTCCAGCACGTCCCGCGAACTGGCATAGATGAAGAGGCTGCCCTTGCATTCCGGCATCAGGCGGCCGAGCACCGATGAGATCATGTCGTAGAGCTCGGTTTCCGACTTGGCCGATTGCAGCCATTCGCTGAGCTCCGAGAGGGTGCGGGTGGCCGCGTTGAGGCGATCGTTCTCCACCAAGCTCTTCTTGAACACGGTCAGCGCGCGGGCCATCAGGCCCAGCTCGTTGCTGCGGTCGGCATACGGAATGTCGGCATCAAGATGCCCTTTCGCTATCAGCTCCATGCTGGAGGTGATGCGGTGGATGGGCGTGGAGACGTCGCGGATCACGAATATCAGCGTTGCAAGGCCGATCAGGACGGACACGCCGTTAACGGCCCAAAGGATCAGTGAATCGAACTTGCTCTCTGCGATCGCCTCGTCGATCGCAGCGTCGGCCTCCTGGTTGGCAAGCTTGATACCGTCGTTGATGAGGTCGACCACGCCCTGGAAGTGCGCCTCGGTCTCGACGTTCACGATTTCGGAGTAGCGTAGGCGGTCCTTTGCGAGTTCGGGATCGAGGATCAGCGCTTGGTACTTGCCATACTGCGTCCACTTGTTGGCGAACTGCTCAAAGATCAGCTTGAGCGCGCTGCCATCCTTCAGTGTCGCCTTGAGCGCCGCGATCCGCTGGTCGAGTGTCGCGATGCGGGCATTGAAGGCCCTCTCGACATCCGCGCGCTGCTCGGGGGTCGCGGTCAGAGCAATGCGGTAGGAGGCCGAGCGGACGCGGGCGACCAGGAGGTTGATCTCGCCCAACGCACGCAGCTTTGGCAGCCGATCGCGGCCGACCGCCTCGATCGTATCCTGGAGCGCGGTGAGCCGCATCTTGGTCATCGCCGAAACGCCGCCGAGAATCAGCAGGAGGAGAAAGACGGAGGTCAGCAGTGAGTTCTTGATCGAGACGCTCAGAGACTTCTCAGCCAATTTAAATGCCATGGTGCCAAACGCCTTCAATGAAAAATGCTGGCGGTGCGGGATCGCGAGACTTCACGCCCTGCCAGCGCATGGAACCTTGGCTCCAAATGTCGCCATTCGGTTAAGCCTTACGGCGCGGGTGTGTCGTCGCAATGCGCGGCTCGCAGGCATCAAGCGAACATTCGACCAGCAGAATCAAAGCGAAGCTTGCCTAATGGCAAACTGCGGGAGATTTGGCGGGCTGCTTGCGCATGTATCAGACTGGTTAGCGAGCTTCTGCCATGGCTGGTTAATGGAGAATGGCTGACGCAGCTCTTACCTCCTTGGGGGACAAGCGTTCTGCCCCATGATTATGGGTGTCGCGGCGTCCGCACCGCGGCTAAGCTTGGCTTTGCGCCGCGGGGGACACGGGGTGCAGGACGATGATCATGACCGAACAGGGCGAGACGGGTGAAGCCATCACCATCCTCCTCGTCGAGGACGACGCGCCGACCTGCTGGCGGCTCCACGACGCGCTGGTCAAGGCCGGCTACGAGGTCCGCAGCGCCGGCACGCTCGCAGAGGCCCGCGCCGGACTCGGCGAGCAGGCGCCGCGCGTGCTGCTCACCGATCTGCGGTTGCCCGACGGCCACGGCGTCGAGCTGATCCGCGAGACGAGGCAACGCTTTCCCGACACCGAGATCATGGTGATCTCGGCGCTCGGGGACGAAGAGAGTGTGATCTCCGCGATCACGGTCGGCGCCACCGGCTATCTCCTGAAGGATGCGTTCCCCACCGATATCGCCACCACCGTGCGCGATCTGGTCGCCGGTCATTCGCCGATCTCGGCCTCGATCGCCCGCTTCATCGTGCGCAGAACACAAGGTACCGCGCAGAATGCGGCCGAGCCTCCGCCGGGTCCCGCGCTCAACACCGCAAGGCTCACCCCACGCGAGATCGACATCCTCTGGGGCATCGCCAAAGGCTTCAGCTACGCCGAGATCGCGAGCCATCTCGGCCTGTCCCGGCAGACCGGCTCGGCCACATCAAGAACATCTATCGCAAGCTCGAGGTGCACACCCGCAGCGAAGCGGTGTTCGAAGCGGTGCAGCAGGGCCTGATCAAGCTGTGAGCGAGATCGCGGCGAAGGCACCGGTCAAACCCGCGCGGCGCCGGCTGCTGGTCTCGCGCCTCGTGCCCTATCTGCTGCTCCAGGCACTGATAGTGGTCGCGACCATCCTCGGGCTGCGGCTGCTCCAGCCCAGCGACCCCGACGACTTTGCCCTGAGCGAATTCTCGCTGCGCGAGGACGGCGTCGCGCGTCCCGTGACGCTCCCGCATTTCACGTCGTCACGCTACTCGATGGCCGACCCGCCGCTCTACACCGGCGCCTTCACGTTCCGCCGCGGCGATGGGACGACCGGATGGTCGGTATTCCTGCCGCGCTTCAGCAACGCGGTGGAGGTCGCAGTCAACGGCGTCGTCATCCTGGATTCCCGACGCGATGCCAACGCCAACCGGCCCGACCGCAACACCCCGCAGATCGCGTCGATCCCGTCCTCGCTGCTGCGCGAGGGCGCGAACGAGATCACGGTGCGGCTGTTGGTTTGGGGACCGCTCAAGGGCTTTCTGGACACCGTCTACGTCGGGCCGGATGCGGCCTTGCGGCCGGCCTTCGAGACACGCACGCTGATGTTCGTCACGTTGCCCGTGGTGTTCTCCGCCTGGCAATCGATCCTCGCCGTCATCCTGGCGATCATGTGGCTGATGCGCCGCCGCGAGCCGGTTTACGGCGTGCTGGCCGTGGCGATGGTCCTCGGCGTGGTGCAGGCCTTCGCGCCGCCACCGGTGCCCCCCGTCAACACGTCCCGGCTCGCCGCGGTGTTGCTCGCGTCCGCACCGATCGAGAGCGCCCTGGTCGTCGTCTTTGGCGTGCTGTTCTTCGGCTGGCGCTGGCCGCGTTACGGCATGCTGCTGTTCGCGCCGGGGCTTGTCGTGTTCATTGTCGGACTGATCGCCGGCCCGCCGCTGCCGCGCATTCTGTTTCTCCTGTTGGGGATTCCCACCGTTGGGCTCTGCCTGTTGCTGATGGCCTGCGTCACCGCCGCCGCGGTGGTGCGGCGGCAGGACGCGGCAAGCTTCACGCTCGGCTGCGCGGTGACCATCGTGCTGATCTGCTGGGTCCACGATATTCTGTCGGTGTTCGAGATCGTGACCGACGAGCGCATCTTCCTCTCGCGCCTGTCCTATTCGGCGATGCTGGTCGCGATCGGCGCCGGCTTGACCTGGCGGTTCGCGCGCGCGCTGAACCAGGTCGACAGCTTTGCCGACCAGCTCGTGACACGCGTACGCGAGGCAGAGGAGCGGCTGAAGGCGAGCTTTGCCCGCGAGGAGGAGCGTGCACGGGCAGCCGCGCTCGCCAATGAGCGCACGCGGCTGATGCGCGACCTGCATGACGGCCTCGGCGGCCAGCTCATCAGCATCGTGGCACTGTCCGAGCGCGGGCACGAGGGCGCGACCATCACCGACGCCGCCCGTGCGGCGCTGAAAGACCTCCGCCTCGTCATCGACTCCATGGACGACATCGGCGGCGACCTGATGCTTGCACTCGGCTCCTGGCGCGAGCGCACGACCGCGCAATTGCGACCGCACGACATCGCGCTCGACTGGAACGTGGCCACGCCGCAGGGGCTGCCGCTGCATCCCGAGCTCAGGCCATGGCATGTCATCCAGATCGTGCGCATCCTCGACGAGGCCGTGACCAATGCGGTCAAGCACGCAGAGGCCCGCCGCATCGCGGTCACCATCGAGACGGTCGACGAAGGTCAGGGACCTTACGGTGTGATCCAGGTCGCGGATGACGGCAAGGGCTTTGCGAACGGTTCTGCGCCGGTCGGCAGTGGCGGGGCCACCAACGCGAGCCAGACCGCGCGGGGCCTTCGCAACATGAGGAGCCGTGCCGCGCGCTGCGGGGCGATGCTCGATCTGAGCTCCAATTCCTCAGGCACGCGCGTGCGGCTGCAATTGCCGCAGATTTTCCCCGACAGCGGTGCCGCCGTTGGCTGAAAAGCCCCCTCTCCGAACGTATGGGGCGCGCGGAGAGAGGGACGGGCCGGATGATTTGCCTGCGGAAGACGGGGGGTTCGTCCGCAATGCTCCTTCGCCCGAACTCTTTCGTCTTTCTCAGCGCACGCCGACGCGATTGACCGGACCACCGCGATTCATCGGCGTGCCCGCGCGCACGCCGACACCGGGCGCACCGACCCCGGGTGTCGCGACCGCGACCGCGGCGGCCGGCGCAACCACCACTGCCGCTGTCGGCCGCACCACGCAGCCCTTGGGTATGCCGACCGTCTTGCAATAGACCACCGCCTGCGCCGGGCTCGTGCCCAGCGAAACCATCACCACGCCTGCCAGCGCCAAAATCGCCAGCCCGGCACTCAGCGCTCCCGCTCTTTTCGACATCTTGCTCTCCTGCTTCCCGTTCGGCGTCCCGATGCAATCACCGGGTCTCGCAGCCAACGTGCAGCCTGAATGACAAAAGACGGCGCGCTGATACATGCCATGAAAATGGGGGTACGGCGGCGGGGTGGACTCGCCGATGCCATGAACATGGCATGGACCTGCGCCCGGCGCTCGCGAGATGGTCCGGCCCGCTTGATCCCAGGCGGACCAACGACATCCCCAAGGAGGTGTTTATGAAGATTTCGATTCTTGCCGTGCTGCTGCTCGCCGCTACCGCCCAGACCGCCGCTGCGCAATCCGGTCCGACGCCGCAGGAGCAGATGACCTGCCGAAGCGACGCGAGCAAATTCTGCGCCGAACACATCGGCAAGCCACCGCAGATGAATGCCTGCCTGCGCGAGAACAAGTCGAAGCTTTCGGACGGCTGCCGCAAGGTCGTGGAGTCGCACGGCGGGTGAGTGGTCGCCGTCCACAGCACCGGCGCCAATGCCGTCAGGCCATAGACGTCGATGCGCCGGTTATAAGTCGGGCGAGCGCACGACGGCGAGGATGGACGCTAATCGTCATCGCCGAATAGCCTGATCTGCGGAAAGCCGCCGCGCGGCCCGCTCGGGACCTCGCGCGCATCGGCATCCTCACGGATGTTGCGCGCGACGTCGTCCCAATCGGTGCGGTCGCGCATCACACGCGGCTCGCGGGAATCGTAATGACGGCGCTCGGCCCAGCGCTCACGGCGCTCCGTCCGGCGCCGTTCAGACGTGGCGCGCTTGACGTCAGAATCCCTGGCCTTGGCATAGGCGTTGTCCGACGAGGATGACGGCTCTGTCGATGCTTGTCGCTCGGCAGGCTTTGCGACTTGCGGAGGCGACGCCGGTGGCGGTTTCGGGGGCTCCACCGCGGCCGCTCGCGAAGGCTGTTGCGCTGGCGGTGCGCTGGCCTGAGTGGTCTGCGTGTCGGCCTTCACCGCTTCGGACTTTGCCTCAGGCGTGGACTCGGCCTTGGCATCGGATTTGGCTTCGGCCTGCGCTGGCGCGGCGAGCATGGCGCCGAAGGCTTGCGAGCCGGTGAGATATTGCAGGCGCTCGGATGGCGCGTCCGTCGTGGCGGGCTTGGCGTCAGCGCGCTGCGCGATCTTGCTGGTATCAGGCCCCTGCTTGGGCGATACCGGATTCATGATATTGCCGGCGACAATGCCGCCGCCGAGACCAATGGCGATGGCTGCGACGATGGTTCCTGCACCGACGAAATAGGCTGTCGAGGCGCGCATTGGTCCACTCCCTCTTTGGAGCGGGCAACGCTTGTCGATTGCCTGATGTTCCCGATACAGGCGCAGTTCCGGGAGGAACTTGGTTCGGAAGGAACTTGCGCGTCAGATCTGCTGCGCGACCTTCTCGAGCCCGATGATGCGGGCGAGCTTGCGCACTTCCTCTTTCTGGTCGTCCCGCAGCTGGAACAGCAGCGGCATCGCGGCCGACTTCAGCTGCTGGACCTCGTCGCAATTGGGATCGATCGGCACGCCCTGCACGTGCGGATTGGACAGCTTGTTGGCCGATATCTTGCGGACAACGTTGCGCAGCGCGGTTTCGACCGAGGGCCAGTAATATTCCTGCGACGACGACAACTTCAGACGGTCCCTGATGCCCGCGATCTGCACGTCGGACAGCAGCGAATAGGATTTCTGCGGCTGCGGCTTGGCGACGACCTTCGGCTTGGCGGGGACTTCGACCGCGGGAATCTCTGCAGCGGCCGGAGCCTCGTTCACGCTCGCCTTGGGCATCGGGAAATCGGATGGCGTGGCGGCGGCAAACGCCTGGCGCAGCGGCTCGGTCAGCACGGGCATTTGCGAGAGCTTGTCGGCCGGAACCTGGACCGGGTCGATGGCGGCCGAGGCTAGCGCCAGCGTCGGAACCAGACGGTCGGCCTTGGCCGCCCGGTTGGTTGCAAGCGGCTTAGGCGGGGTCTGCGAGATCATCTCGGCGCTGACGCTGGGCACGCTGTCGCGGCCGAGAATGGCGGTGGTGGCGGCGCCGAGGACGAGGAAGCAGGTCAGCACGACGATGGTGATGGCTTTCGACAAACGTCTCTCCGCAACCGGCTTCAAGTCCACGTGATCACTGCCCGGAAACTGGGCGAAAATTAAGGCTTAACCGTGCCATCGCGGCGGCAATCGCGCGGACTGCGGCGACATTACCTGGAAAGCTCAACAAAATCAGGCCGCTAGCGCCAGATCGTAAGCGTCCTGGATGTCGGCCACGATCTCCGAGGCTTCCCAGACTCCACGCGGCTCGACCGATTGCAGCGCCACTGTCCAATTGCCGCCCCGGCGGGTGCGGGGGACGCTGACGATGTCGAAGCGCACGTTGCGGCACAGCGGATGGCGGGCCAGCGCATGGGCCACGCGAATGCGAATTTCGTCCAGCGAAGCCGCCGTCTTGGCGTTGAGAAAGTCGAAGTCCATCGCCTGTCCCTCTCGGTCCTGATTGGCGCCTGAGGGGGATTCTGGGTGATCGATGGTTAATCTGCCGTTAAGTGACGGCTTCTAAGGAGCGCTCGATTAACTGTGATGGAGGCGACGGGCGCTGTCAGTCTCCGCGTTTTTACGGGGAGAGGCGGCCACCCGCCTCTCGATACTCGGCGACCGTCCGCGCGACGAGATCGTTGACCTCCATCACTTCGGTCACACCCGATATCGAATGCCCGCCGCTCCAGATATCGCGCCAGCGCTTGGGGCGGCTCTCGCGCGCGTTGACGTCGATGTCCTTGCCGATGTCGATGGCACCGCGCGCCGGCAGATCGTCGGGGTCAAGACCGGCCGCGGCGATCGACGGTTTGAGCATGCTGGTCTGCAGGCCCGTGAACGCGGTGGTCAGCAAGATGTCGTCCGCGCTGCCGTCGACCAGCATTTGCTTGTGACGTTCATCCGCCATGCTCTCGCGCGTCGCGATGAACTTCGTGCCCATGTAGCCGAGATCGCAGCCGAGCACTTCGGCCGCGCGCAATGCGTGGCCGTCGCTGATGCCCCCCGCGAGCACGATGATGCCGTCGTAGAACGCGCGCACCGCGCGGACGAAGGCGAACGGGTTGAGCCAGCCGGTCTGCCCGCCCGCGCCCGCAGTAAGCAGCACGAGCCCGTCGGCACCTGCTTCCGCCGCGCGTTCGGCGTGGCGGATCGAGGCAACATCCGCAAGCACCAATGTGCCGGCGTCGTGCAGCGGCTTGAGCACCGGCGCGGGCGAGCCGACCGAGGTGATGACGATCTCCGGCCTGTGGTGCAGCAACACGGCGAGATCCTGCTCCAGCCGTGCATTGGAGCGGTGCACGATCAGATTTGGGCACAGCGGCGCGGCCTTGCGGCCGGTTTGATCTTCATTCAGCAGCAGCCGCGCTTCGATGTCGGTGAGCCATTCATCGAGTTGTTCGGTGCTGCGGCAATTCACGGTGGGGAAGCTGCCGATCACGCCGTTGCGGCAGGCCGCGACCATGAGCTCGACGCCCGACACCAGAAACATCGGCGCGGCAATCAGCGGCAGGGCGAGACGACCGTGGAAATGTTGCAGCCGGTCTGACGTCACGCATGCCTCCCTCGCGCGGGCTTAGTCGTTCCATCCCGCATGCCCTGTGCTAGCGTCGCGGTAAACATTGGCACGCCAGAAGCCGATGACAAAGCAGCGAGGAAACATATGTCCGATCCGCTCCATGCATCGTCCCCGACTTGCGCGCAGGCGCTGCGGGCGCTGTCGCGCTATCCGGGCCGAACCGCGTTCGCGTGGCCGGGCGGATCGCTGAGCTATCAGGGCACCACCGACCTGATCGGGCGCATCCAGGGCGTGTTCATGCGGCTTGGATTGCAGCCCGGCGCGCGGGTCGCTTTCCTCACGGCGAACCGCGCCGACACCTGGTGCGCCGGCGTCGCCGCGCAATTGTCGCGGCTCTGCGTCACCTGGCTGCATCCTTTGGGATCGCGGGGAGACCAGATGTTCCAGCTCGAGGATGCCGAGGCCGAGGTGCTGGTGGTCGATGCGGCCGCTTTCCGCGATCGCGGCGGCGAACTCGCCGCACAGGCGGGCTGGCTCAAGGCGGTCTTCACCATGGGACCGGCCGAGTATGGCGTCGACCTCTTGCAGGCGATCGAAATCGAAGGCCATGCCAGCGCGCATTGCCTCGCCGGCCCCGACGATCTCTCCACGCTGAATTACACAGGTGGCACGACCGGAAAATCGAAGGGCGCGTTGCGCTACCACCGCGAAAATGCCGGGGCCGCGGCCGCGATCCTTGCCGACTTCGAGATCCCCGATGGCGCGCGCTACCTCGCGGTAGCACCGATCAGCCATGTCGCCGGCACGAAGGTGCTGCCAACCTTGATGCGCGGTGGCACCGTACACATGCTGAAGGGTTTTGATCCCGAGGCGGTGCTGGCGACGATCGCGCGCGAGCGCATCAACTTCACGCTGTTCGTGCCGACCATGATCTATGTTCTGCTCGATCATCCCGCATTGAGCAGGACCGATCTCTCCTCGCTCGAGCTGGTGCTCTACGGCGCCTCCGCGATGTCGCCGAGCCGCCTGATCGAGGGCATCGAGCGCATCGGGCCGGTGTTCTCGCAGCTCTACGGCCAGACCGAATGCTATCCAATCTCGGTGCTGCGCAAGGCGGATCACGATCCCAACAGGCCGGAGCTGTTCCTGTCATGCGGTTTCCCGATCGCGGCGTGCGAGGTCAAGATCCTCGACGACAACGATCAGGAGGTGAACACGGGCGAAGCCGGTGAGATCTGCGTGCGCGCACCGCACGCAATGGCGGAGTACTGGAAGCGGCCGGACATCACCGCCGAGACGCTGAAGAACGGCTGGGTGCACACTGGCGACATCGCTCGCAAGGACGATCGCGGCTACATGTTCATTCTTGACCGCAAGAAGGACATGATCGTCTCCGGCGGCTTCAACATCTTTCCGCGCGAGGTCGAGGACGTGCTGTCGCAGCATGCGGACGTAGCCATGGTCGCGGTCGTCGGCATCCCCGACGAGAAATGGGGCGAAGCCGTCACCGCCGTCGTCGTGCCGCGTGAGGGCGCTAAGCCCGATGCCGATGAGCTGATCAACATGGTGAGGACGCGAAAGGGCTCGGCTCACGCGCCCAAGCAGATCAAGTTCGTCAGGCACTTGCCGATGACCGGCGTCGGCAAGGTCGACAAGAAAGTGCTGCGCGCGGAATTCTGGAGCGGGCGGGACCGTATGGTGGGGTAGTTCCTGCCCGGGACGGCACGCAGTCTCACGCCGCCCCTCACCGCTTCTCGATCACCAGGCTCTGCACGGCGCGGCCGAAATAGCCCTGCCGGTCGGCGAGCCGCGACATCGCAAGCCCAGCGCCATCGGGACCGATCCAGGAATCACCGTCGAGCAGGATCCATTCGCCGACCGGCTGGCGCGCAAAGCTCACTGTGAGGTCAGCGTTGATGTAGGTCCAGGCGCGGAAATCGAGCGACGAGGCGGTGCCGTTGGAAAAATCGGCCGCGACCACGGCGCGCATCGCCTGCGAGAGCGGTTCGCCTGCGATCAGGGGATGGTCGACGCGAAACCAGATCGCGCCGGCGCCGGCTTGCCCGAAGCGGCCGCGCGCGGCGCGCATCGACACCGATCGCACGAACGGGCTAGTGGCGGCATGACCGTCCTCGAGCAGCGAGTCCTCCGGCGAAGGCAGCGTAACCGGCAATGGCTTGATGTCCT
The DNA here is from genome assembly GCF_055807555.1 of Bradyrhizobium sp. Ken64. Classification (NCBI taxonomy): domain Bacteria; kingdom Pseudomonadati; phylum Pseudomonadota; class Alphaproteobacteria; order Hyphomicrobiales; family Nitrobacteraceae; genus Bradyrhizobium; species Bradyrhizobium sp. Ken64. The sequence continues at coordinate 538,275 of NZ_JBVVPA010000001.1, forward strand.
CGGGCAGCGTCAGCGCCTGGCGCTTGATCTTGAGCACGGTGGCGCCGACCACCTGTACGCCGTCGGCGAGCAGCTTGACCCCGCAGAGCTGGATCTTGCGGCCCTCGCGCAAGATCTCGGTCGCGATCGTGAGTGGTGCCACCGGCACCGGGCGCATCAGGTCGATGGTGACGCGCGCGATGTCCATTGCAACTGGCGTCGGAATGCGCTCAGCCGCCCACGTCACCAGCGAGGCCGGCGCCGAACCGTGCTGCATACGCCGGTCCCACGGCCCCGCGGCCTCCGGGCTGGTGACGACGCTGTCGCCGTCGACGCGGTAGATGGGGGTCATCGTTTCTCCGTGGTGCATGTGCGGAGTTCAGCACGACTAAGCTCACAGCGGCGGATCGACCGCCTCGTCGTATTCCTTCTTGAAGCGCGCGATCATTTCGGCGGCGGGCACGATGCCGTCGATGCTGCCGACGCCCTGGCCCGAACCCCAGATTTCCTTCCAGGCCTTTGGCTTGGCGCGCTCGCCGGAGGCGTCGGTGCCGAAGTTCATCTTCGAGGGATCGGAGGTCGGCAGGTTCTCCGGATCCATACCGGCGGCGAGAATCGACGGCTTCAGATAGTTGCCGTGCACGCCGGTGAACAGGTTGGAATAGACGATGTCGTCGGCCGTCGCGCCCGCGATCATCTCCTTGTACTTCTCGACCGCATTGGCTTCCTTGGTGGCGATGAAGGCCGAGCCGATATAGGCAAAGTCGGCGCCGAGAATGCGCGCGGCGCGGATCGCCTTGCCGTTGCCGATCGCGCCCGACAGTGCGATCGGACCGTCGAACCATTTTCGTGTTTCGGCGACGAACGCCAACGGCGAGATCGTGCCGGCATGGCCGCCGGCGCCGGCCGCGACCAGGATCAGGCCGTCGGCGCCCTTCTCGATCGCCTTGTGCGCGAATTTCTGGTTGATCACATCGTGGAAGACGATGCCGCCCCAGCCGTGCACGGCCTGGTTCAGCTCCTCGCGTGCGCCGAGCGAGGAGATGATCATCGGCACCTTGTACTTGGCGCAAAGCTGCATGTCGTGATCGAGCCGGTTGTTCGACTTGTGCACGATCTGGTTGACCGCGAATGGCGCCGACGGCTTGTCCGGATGCGCGCGGTCATAGGCCGCGAGCTCTTCGGTGATCCGCGCCAGCCACTCGTCGAGCAGCTCCGGCGGCCGCGCGTTCAGCGACGGAAACGAGCCGACCACGCCCGCCTTGCACTGTGCGATCACGAGATCGGGCACCGAGATGATGAAGAGCGGCGAACCGATCACCGGGATCGACAGGCGTCCCCTAAACAAGGCAGGCATGGACATTGCGAGACGATCCTCTGTTGGCGGTCACATCGACGTTGGGAGCCATACCAACAAGGCAATCTTTCCACTGTCAAGTATTGCGTTTTGGCGCCGTGGAGGACGGCGTTACCGCAATTCCAACGGACGGAATTCAGCGCGGACCGACGACATCACGCAAGCAAATCCGGATTGATCAACCGCTCGAACGAGAACATCTCGTCCCATTTTTCCTGTGTCAACAGCTTGCGTTCGACCACGACGATCTGGTGCAGCGACTTGCCGCTCTTGTAGCCCTCGCGCGCGATCTCGGCGCATTGCTTGTAGCCGAGCAGCGGCTTCAGCACCGTTACGATACCCAACGAATTCAGCACCATGTTGCGGGTATGCTCCTCGTTGGCAGTGATGCCCACGACGCAATTCTCGCGCAGGCTGTTGACCGCGCGCTCCATGGTGCGAATCGAGAAGAACAGCGCGAACGAGATCACCGGCTCCATCACGTTGAGCTGGAGCTGACCCGCGGACGCCGCGAGCGTCACCGTGGTATCGAGCCCGATCACGAGGAAGCTGGTCTGGTTGACGACCTCGGGAATGACGGGATTGACCTTGCCCGGCATGATCGACGAGCCCGGCTGGAGCTGCGGCAGGTTGATCTCGTTGAAGCCGGCGCGCGGGCCTGAAGCCAGCAGGCGGATGTCGTTGCAGATTTTCGTCAGCTTGCTCGCGGTACGCTTGAGCACGCCGGACAATTGCACGTAGGCGCCGGTGTCGGAGGTCGCCTCGACGAGGTCGCCCGCAAGGATGAAGTCGACGCCGGTGAGCGCGCTCAAATGCCGGACCGCGAGCTTGGGATAGCCGTGCGCCGCGGTGACGGAGGTGCCGATCGCGGTCGCCCCGAGATTGATCTCGCGCAGCAGCGCCCGTGCTTCGGAGATGCGATCGACCTCCTCGCCCATGGTGGTGCCCCAGCCGCGGAATTCTGCGCCGAGCGACATCGGCACGGCGTCCTGGAGATGTGTGCGGCCCATCTTCAGCACGCGCTCGAACTCCCTGCCCTTGGCGAAGAACGCCTCCTGGAGTTGGCGCAGCGCCGTCATGTAGCTCTCCAGCCGCAGGATCAGCGCCAGCCGAAAGGCGGTCGGATAGGTGTCGTTGGTCGACTGGCCGTAATTGACGTGATCGTTGGGGCTGACGTGCTGGTAATCGCCCTTGGCAAAGCCGAGCGATTCCAGCGCGAGATTGGCGATCACCTCGTTGGCGTTCATGTTGGTGGAGGTGCCGGCCCCGCCCTGGATGAAGTCGGTGACGAACTGGTCCATCATATCGCCGGCGATGACGCGATCGCAGCCCACGATGATGGCTTCCGCGACTTTGGTGTCTACCGCGCCGAGATCGCGGTTGGCCATGGCGGCGGCCTTCTTGACGTAACCAAGCGCCTTCACGAAGTAAGGCTCCTGGTTCATCGGAATGCCGGTGATGTGGAAGTTCTCCTTCCCGCGGATGGTCTGGACGCCGTAATAGATGTCGTCGGCGATCTCACGCTGTCCGAGGAAGTCCTGCTCCGTGCGGCTCATGGGCGCTCCTTGCTTAGCTCGCGCGGCGTCCTCAGTTCCGGCACAGCGCGCTGGTGACGAAGGTATCGGTGCGGCAGTCATCCGGTTTGCGTTGCCTGCCCGGAATCAGAACCTTGGCCGAGCACTTTTCCGCGGAGTCGGCATTCAGGCTCTTGCCTTCCGTGTAGCCCTTGCTCTGGCAGAGTTTGTCGGCGGCGAGCTTGCAGTCGGGCGCGCCGTTCGACGAGGCCGGACAGGCCACGCGTCCCGACACCATGGTCGATGGCTTCGCCAGGCGCGACAAATCGTTCATGGTCTCGCTCGGGCTTTTGATCGACGGCAGGATCGAGGGCAGCTTGTCGAACAGCTTGCCCATTTCGTTGATCAGCCCGGGATTTTCCTCATGCGCCGGCGGCGACGAAGGAGCTGTCGAGGGCGCCGGTGCGGCCTGCGGTCCTTGCTCCTGCAAGCCGAGCGCCGGCGGCGCAGATTGCGGCCATCCGCTACCGCCGGCAGCGAGCAGGACCGACAGCACCGAAAATATCAGCGTGCCCAGCCGCAGGACCGGATTGCCGGATCGAAGCATCATGACGGCAACCGTAGCCGAACGAGGCGCGGCGGCAAAGCGCCTTCGGGTTAGATCAATTTGATTGCGACGACAAAGCCGAGCACGAGCACCGCGGCGCCGATTGCCACCACCAGTCCGAGATGCTTCTCGATCTTGATCCGGATCCAGTCGCCGTAGCGGTTGAGCAGGATCGCCACGATAAAGAAGCGCCCGCCACGCGCCACGATCGAGCACAGGATGAAGAGCCCGATATTGTAGCCGGCAAAGCCGGACGTGATGGTCACGAGCTTGTAGGGGATCGGTGTCAGGCCCTTGAGCAGGATGATCACGGCGCCCCATTCGGCATAGGAGGCGCGGAAGGCGTCGACCTTGCCGCCGAGACCATAGACCTCGATCAGCCAATGGCCGACCGAGTCGAAGAGCAGCGCACCAATGGCGTAGCCCAACAGGCCACCCAGCACCGATGTCGCAGTGCAGATCGCCGCATAGACCCAGGCGCGCTGCGGACGCGCCAGTGACATCGGGATCAGCATCACGTCCGGGGGGACGGGAAAGAAGGAGCTTTCAGCGAAAGCCACGGCGCCCATGATCCAGAGCGCGTAAGGCTTGTGAGCGGCGTCGATGCACCAGTCGTAGATACGTTTCAGCATGGCGCCGCGATGAAGCACCATGGGACGGATTTGTCCATGCCGAGATGGGACCGATTTGTACCAATACTAGTGGCGCTTGCGCGCGGTGCGGCCTTCGAGCGCGACGATAGGCCGCCTGGCGGCGACCCGCGGTGACGCAACTTTGGGCAGCTTCATCGCCGACTTCGGCAGCTTCTCGGCGATGCCGAGCATGTCTTCACGCCGCGCCATCTCGCGCCAGACGTCCTCGGGGCGTACGCCGGCCGAGGCCCAGAGCACGGTCAGATTGTAGAGTAGATCGGCGCTTTCCCGGATCACGGCTTCGCTATCGCCGTTGACCGCGTCGATAACGACCTCGATCGCCTCTTCGGCCAGCTTCTTCGCCATTTTGGATGGACCGCGCTGAAACAGCCGCGCGGTGCGCGATGTTGCCGGATCAAGATCCCTGGCCGCGAGCACAGCCAGATATAGCCGCTCAAGCGAATCACTCATGGTACGCAAACTACTCGAAACACATTGTAAGCGTGTTAACACACGGCAATAAAAGCAGAAAACAGGCCGCCGCGGCAAGCGCGACAGCCTGTTGGTCGGTGGCCCAGGGCGGATCGGTCAATAGCAACTGTAGCCGGAATAGCCGTGGGCGCAAACGTTGTTGTACCCACCATAGCGCTCTTGCGGATAGCCCGGGCCGTAGTAGTAGCCGGGGTTGCTGTAGTAGACCGGGCCGCCGCCGTAATAATAGCCCGGACCGCTGTCATAGGCGTAGGCGTTACGGCTTGCGGCGATCGCAAGACCGGTACCGACGATGCCGGCAAAGGCTGCGGCGGCCGCGGCTCCGCCGCCACCGCCATGCCAGTGACGGCCGCCTGCTTGTGAAGCGGTCGGGGTCATTGCGGTCAGCGCCAGCACCGCGGCGGAAGCGAGAACGGCCTTGCGGCCGGCAAATCTCGAAAATCTGTCGAACATTGTCTGGACCCTCCTTGGGACCCGAATGGTGCCTGACGACAGGCTCATGCCTTTCAAACACCCACATCCCATGTTGGGTTCCCCAAGCTAAACACAAGCTGAACGGGGTTGCGTGATCGTGACGCAACCGCCGCTCATCCGCCGTTCATGTTGGCGCGGACAAGCTTGTCGCCAGCCGGCGCTCCGAGCGTCACCAAGCCATCACAACACCGGACCGGCGCGACTGATGTTCGAATTCACGACAACCGCTCTTCGCGGCCTGCTCGCCGCTGCAATCTCGCTTGCCTCGCTGACGGCGCGCGATGTCTCGGCGGCCGAAACCCCCGCGCCTTCCATTGCGATCCACTTCACCTTCGACCGCCCGATCGATGCGAGCATGGCGCCGTTCTTTCTTGCCGCAAAGGACGGCAGCTTCGGCGCCGAACGTCTCAACGTCTCCTTCAGCAGCGCGGCCGGATCGCCGGAGGCGCTTGCGCGCGTCGCCAAGGGCGATAGCGAGCTCGGGCTCGTAGACATCAACGAGCTGATCCGCTTCCGCGACAAGGATGCGACACCGGTCAGGGCGGTATTCGTGCTGTTCAACCGCGCGCCCTACGCGATCGTCGCCCGCAGGAGCCGCGGCATCCACCTCCTGCCCGACCTGGACGGCAAGACCGTCGGCGTTGCCGATAGCGATCTGTCGATGCGGCTGTGGCCGGCACTGGCGCAGCAGAACGGCATCGACACGGCTCACGTGAAATTCCACAAGATCAGCGCCGCGGTGCGCGAGCCGATCCTCTCCGCGGGACAGGTCGATGCCGTCGCCGGCTTCAGCTATCTCTCGGCAGTGAACCTGCGCGACCGCGGCGTACCAGGCGGTGATCTCGTCGCGCTTCGCTATGCCGATTATGGTTGCGAGGCCTATGGCTTTGCCGTCGTGGTCAACCCGGCCTTCGCCGCGTCCAAGCCGGACACCGTGAAAGGATTCATCCGCGCATTGATCGCCGGCATCAACGCGACCGTCAAGGACCCCGCGCGTGCGGCGGACGAGGCCGCGAGCCGCATCGACGGCGGCGACCGCGATCTTGAGCTGGAGCGCCTGCGCACCGTCCTCGTCGACAACATCCTGACCGACGAGGTCCGTCGCAACGGCCTCGGCGACATCGACCCGGCGCGCATGGACCGCTCGATCGACCAGATCGGGCAGGATTTCAAATTCCGCAAACGGCCGGTGGCGGGCGACATCTTCGACGGCGGGTTCTTGCCGCCAGTCGCAGGGCGGCTGATCAACTGAGCAAAACCGACAGCTTCCGCTATATCTCACAGGCGATCCCTGATTAGAGTATGCGCTCACTCCGTTCCAGCCGCCCGAGCTCCTCGCCGATGCCCATTCTCCGCCTCTACACCCGCGTTCTCGAGCTGCTCGGCAAAGAGGCACGGCTGGGCTGGCTGCTCGCGGTCGTCAATCTCCTGCTTGCGGGCTCGCAATTCGCCGAGCCGGTGCTGTTCGGCCGGATCGTCGACGTGCTCTCCGGCAAAACGGTCGCAGGCTCCAACTCGGCCTGGCCGTTCCTGGTTGCATGGGTCGCGTTCGGGCTGTTCACCATCGCCTGCAGCGCGCTCGTGGCGTTGCAGGCCGACCGTCTCTCCCACCGCCAGCGGCAGGCGGTCCTGACGGACTATTTCGAGCACATCCTGCAACTGCCGCTGACCTTCCATTCCGGCACCCATTCGGGCCGGCTGATGAAGGTCATGCTCAACGGCACCGATGCATTGTGGCGGCTGTGGCTGGGCTTCTTCCGCGAGCATTTTGCCGCCATCCTCTCGGTCGTGGTGCTGCTGCCGCTGTCGCTCTACCTGAACTGGCGGCTTGCAATCCTGCTGTTCGTGCTCTGCATCGTCTTCACCGCGCTGACCACCTTCGTGGTGCGCAGAACCTTCGGCATGCAGATGGAAGTGGAGGAGCACTACAGCGAGCTCTCCGCGCGCGCGTCCGACGCCCTTGGCAACGTCGCGCTGGTGCAGAGTTTCGTCCGCGTCGAATCCGAGGTGAAGGGCCTGCGCTCCGTCGCCGACCAGTTGCTAGCGGCGCAAATGCCGGTGCTGTCGTGGTGGGCACTCGTCACCGTCATCACGCGCGCCTCCACCACGATCACCGTGCTCGCGATCTTCACTTTCGGCATCGCGCTGCACGACCAGGGGCTGACCTCGGTCGGCGACATCGTGATGTTCGTGAGCTTCGCGACGCTTCTGATCCAGAAGTTGGAGCAGGTCGTGAGCTTCATCAACAACGTGTTCATGGAAGCCCCGCGCCTGCGCGAGTTCTTCAACGTGCTCGATGCGGTGCCTGCGGTGCACGACCGGCACGACGCGATCGATGCGGGTCGGCTCTCCGGCCTCGTCGAATTCAACGACGTCACCTTCTCCTATGACGGCAAGCGGCCGGCGGTCGAGGACCTCTCCTTCACCGCGCTTCCCGGCCAGACCATCGCGCTGGTCGGCGCAACCGGTGCCGGCAAGTCGACCGCGATTGCGCTGCTGCACCGCGCGTTCGATCCGCAGTCCGGCTTCATCAGGATCGACGGCATGGACGTACGCGGGATCACGCTGACATCGTTGCGGCGGAACATCGGCGTGGTCTTTCAGGAGGCGCTGCTGTTCAACCGCTCGATCGCGGAGAATTTGCGCGTCGGCAAGCCGGACGCCACCGAGGCCGAGATGCGCAAGGCGGCGGAGCGTGCGCAAGCGCTCGAATTCATCGAGCGCAGCGGCGGCTTCGAGACCAATGCTGGCGAGCGCGGCCGCATGCTGTCCGGCGGGGAGCGCCAGCGGCTGTCGATCGCGCGTGCACTGCTGAAGGATCCGCCGATCCTGATCCTGGACGAGGCGACCAGCGCACTCGACGCCGTCACCGAGGCCAAGGTGAATACCGCTCTCGACGAAGTGATGAAAGGCCGCACCACCTTCGTGATCGCCCACCGTCTCTCCACCATCCGCAATGCCACGCGGATCCTGGTGTTCGAGAACGGGCGTGTGATCGAAAGCGGAACTTTCGACGAACTCGTGGCCAAAGGCGGCCATTTCGCCGACCTCGCCAGGGCCCAGTTCATGGTTCAGGAGAACGCACGGGCCAGCGTGACAGCGGCCGAGGCTGCCGCGACGGCCGCCAAGTCGCCTTAGCAGTCGCGTTGGCAAGTCGCCTTGGCAAGTCCCCATAGTACCGTCGAAATTCGGCCCATTTCATTGCGGAATACCCCGCTGATGCCCCTATTCCCGACGCACGAGCCGGTATAGGTTTGCGGCGCCGCAAGCGGCGGCGCTGGATTCAGAACCGAACATCAGATCACGAGAGCCGACCGGAACCGGCGGGTCTCCAAGGACCGGAATCGGATAGTGCACGCTCTTCGCCCGCTGCTTCGTCAATCCCTGTTCAACCTGCTCGCCGCGGCACTCGCATGCGGCGCATTGCTCGCGCCGCGCGCGGCGAGCGCGGAAGCGCTGCTCCTGATCGAGGCCGATAGCGGCAAGGTGTTGCAGGCGGAAAACGCGACCATTCCCTGGTATCCGGCTTCCGTCACCAAGATCATGACCGCCTATGTGACGCTGAAGGCGGTCAAGGACGGCAAGCTCACACTCGACACACTGCTCACGGTGTCGCCGACGGCAGCCTCGCAGTCGCCTTCGAAGATGGGGTTTCGCCCGGGAACGCAGCTTACCGTCGACAACGCGCTCAAGATGATGATGGTGAAGTCGGCGAACGATATTGCCGTCGTGCTCGCCGAAGGCGTCGGCGGTTCGATCGACGGTTTCTCGGCGCTGATGAACGACACCGCGCAGAAGCTCGGCATGACGCAGACGAGCTACGTCAATCCGAACGGCCTGCCCGCCGACGGACAGATCACCTCCGCGCGGGATCTCGGCATTCTGGCGCGCTCGTTCCTGCGCGATCTGCCCGAGTACGAGTACTTCGTGCACATTCCGGCAATCCGCTTCGGCAAGCGCGTCACCGGCAATTTCAACAAGCTGATCGGCCGCTATCCCGGCGCCGACGGTTTCAAGACCGGCTTCATCTGCGCCTCCGGCTACAACCTGGTCGCATCGGCCACCCGCAACGGCCGCCGGCTGATCGCCGTCGTGCTGGGCGCCAGCTCCGGGACGGCGCGCGCGGTGAAGGCGGCGCAGCTGCTGGAGCGCGGCTTCTCGCAAGACAATCTCACCTGGCTCCGCCCCTCGCTCGGCACCGTCGACAGGCTGGTGCCGGTCGACGCCTCGCCGCCGAACCTGCGAGACGACATGTGCGGCGGCCATCGCAAGCGGCCGGCCAGCGACGATGACGACGCACTGATCGCGACCAATGGCGGCACGTCCGGATCGGCCTCGGCCACCGGCGGCGAAGCCCAGGTCACCTTCTTCACGGCCGGGCTGCAGCCGCCCCTGGTGAAGGCCTCCGAGCTGATGGCCTCGGCCCCGGCGGCGGCCGAGCCCGTGCTGGTCTATACCGGTCCGACCCGCACCGGGACCGCCCTGATCGCGGCGGTCGCGGCCGATGCCGACCAGCAGGCCACGCCAAAGCCGCGTGGCAAGAAGTCGCGCGTCGCCAAAAAGCCCGACGCGGCAGACAAGCCAGCAGACAAGCCGAAGGATTCCAAGACGGCGGCGGCGAAGTCCGATGCCAAGCCGGCGGCTGCCGCAAAGCCGGCCGACGGCAAGTCCGCAGCCAAGCCGGCCGGCAACAAGCATGCCGCAGCCAAGCCCGATGCAGTGGCAAAGCCCGCGGTGAGCGGCGAGCCAGCGGCCAAGCCCGCCAAGCCCAAAGCCGCGACCAAGCCCGCCAAGCCGGCCAACAACAGTTAAGGGCCGACGCGAGGCGAGACCCGCGCCGCGCTTCGCAGTTGCGGCAGCGCCATTTGCGAGGATTCCGGTAGCCACTCCCTGACGTTTGTCTTAAGCCTCGACCGCTTGCCACCCGTTCCCGCAGGCTCGATACTGACGGCAATGAGGCAAGCCCGAGACACAACGGGCTCTGGTCAATGAGGGGAGTTTCCATGGAGCGCATCTGGCTTAAGCAATATCCGCCCGGCGTCCCCGCCGATATCGAGCCGACGCAATATTCATCGCTGGTCGACCTCCTGGAGGAGAGCTTCGCCAAGTTCGCCGACCGCAAGGCGTTCATCTGCATGGACAAGTCGATCAGCTATCGCGACCTCGATCAGATGTCGCTGGCGATGGCGTCCTACCTGCAAGGGCGGGGCCTGCAACGCGGCGCCCGCGTCGCGATCATGATGCCGAACGTGCTGCAATATCCGGTCGCGACCGCGGCCGTGCTGCGCGCCGGTTTCGCGGTGGTCAATGTCAATCCGCTCTACACGCCGCGCGAGCTCGAGCACCAGCTCAAGGATTCCGGCGCCGAAGCCATCATCGTGCTGGAGAATTTCGCCCACACCGTCGAGCAGGTGATCGCGAAGACGCAAGTCAAGCACGTCATCGTCGGCAGCATGGGCGACCTGCTCGGCTTCAAGGGCGTGATCGTCAATCTGGTCGTCCGCCGCGTCAAGAAAATGGTGCCGGCCTGGTCGCTGCCGGGCGCGGTGTCCTTCAACGACGCGATCTCCGCCGGCCGCGGCATGATGTTCAACAAGCCCAAGCTGTCGCCCGGCGACGTCGCCTTCCTGCAATATACCGGCGGCACCACCGGCGTGTCCAAGGGGGCCACCCTGCTTCATCGCAACATCGTCGCCAACGTCTTGCAGAACGACGCCTGGCTGCAGCCGGCGATGGCCGCGCCGCCGCATGTCGATCAACTCATGGTCGTCTGCGCGCTGCCGCTCTATCATATCTTCGCGCTGACGGCCTGCTACCTGCTCGCGGTGCGCGCCGGCGGCTGCAATCTCCTGATCCCCAATCCACGCGACATCCCGGGCTTCATCAAGGAATTGGCGAAGTACCAAGTCAACAACTTCCCGGCCGTGAACACGCTCTACAACGGCTTGATGCATCATCCCGACTTCAAGAAGCTCGACTTCTCCAAGCTGAAGATCTCGAACGGTGGTGGCATGGCGGTGCAGCGCCCCGTCGCCGAGCAGTGGAAGGCCATCACGGGCTGCTCCATCGCCGAAGGCTACGGCCTGTCGGAGACATCTCCGACGCTGACCTGCAACACCACGACCAATCCGGAGTTCAACGGCACCATCGGCATCCCCGTGCCCTCGACCTGGATCTCCATCCGCGACGACGACGGCAACGAGGTGCCGCTCGGCCAGCCCGGCGAGATCTGCGCCAAGGGCCCGCAGGTGATGTCGGGCTACTGGAACAGGCCGGAGGAGACCGCCAAGGTGATGACCGCGGACGGCTATTTCCGCACCGGCGACATCGGCATCATGGACGAGAAGGGATACACCAAGATCGTCGACCGCAAGAAGGACATGATCCTGGTCTCCGGCTTCAACGTCTATCCGAACGAGGTCGAGGAAGTGATCGCGAGCAACCCGGGGGTGCTCGAATGCGCCGTCATCGGCATTCCCGATTCCAAGTCGGGAGAGGCCGTGAAGGCGTTCGTGGTCAAGAAGGACCCGAACCTCACGGCGGAGGCCCTGGTCAAGTTCTGCCAGGAGCAGCTGACGGGCTACAAGGTGCCCAAGCACATCGAATTCCGCACCGACCTGCCCAAGACCAATGTCGGCAAGATTCTGCGCCGGCAGCTGCGCGACGAGAAGAAGGCGGAGGCGGCGTAAGCGCCTCTTCGGTTCATGACTGATTTCGGCAACATCAGCCCGGCCGGCATCCTCGCCTTCTGGCGCGAGGCCGGCCGCGATGCCTGGTACGAGCGCAATGACGCATTCGACGTTGAGGTCAGGCGCCGCTTTCTCGCGCTGTGGCAGAAGGCGGTCGCCGGCGAGCTCTCGTCATGGGAGGAGACCGACGAGGGCGCACTCGCGCTCGTCATCGTGCTCGACCAGTTTCCGCGCAACATGTTTCGGGGCACGGCGCAGGCCTTTGCCAGCGACGCGTTGGCGCGCGACGTCGCCCGCCGCGCAATCGAGAGGGGCACGGATCGCAGGATTGATCCCATCCTGGTCGAATTCCTCTATTTGCCCTTCATGCATTCCGAGCACCTGCCCGACCAATTGCACTGCGTCGCGCTGTTTCAGAACACCGAGAATGCCGAAAACCTGAAATACGCGCGGGAGCACGCCGATATCATCCGGCGGTTTGGCCGCTTCCCCCACCGCAACCGCCTGCTCGGCCGCGAGACCACGGCGGACGAGCAGGCCTTCCTCGATGGCGGCGGGTTCGCCGGCTGATGACATCACGGTGAAGCATCCCGCCATCACCGCTTCCCGGGTCACTATCCTTGCCGGCAATATTGTGCAGGCCCGCCGCACGGTCTAAAAAGCGGGACCGATTTTCAGGGAGACTGACGATGGCGATCCAGACTGGCGACAAGCTGCCCGAAGCGAAATTCCGCGTGATGACGGCCGAAGGTCCGCAGGTGAAGACCACCGACGATATCTTCAAGGGCAAGAAAGTAGCGCTGTTCGCGGTGCCGGGCGCCTATACCGGGACCTGCCACAAGATGCATCTGCCGAGCATCTTCCTCAACGCCTACGCCCTGAAGGACAAGGGCGTCGACACCATCGCCATCGTCTCCGTCAACGACGCCTTCGTCATGAACGCGTGGAAGCGCGACACCGACCAGCGCGACGAAGCCATTTTCCTGGCCGACGGCAATGCCGACTTCGCCAAGGCGATCGGCATGGAACTCGACGCCTCCGGCAATGGTCTCGGCATCCGCTCCAAGCGCTATTCGATGCTGGTCGAGGACGGCGTGGTCAAGAAGCTGAACCTCGAGGCGATGCCGGGTAAGGTCGAAGTGTCCGGCGGCGATACGCTGCTCGGGCAGCTGTAAGCGGCGACCGCTTTCAGCCACAAACGACACTGTCATGTCCCGCGAAAGCGGGGCATCCAGTATTCCAGAGACAGTTTGTTGAATCGAGAGGCCGCCGCGTACTGGATCGCCCGGTCAAGCCGGGCGATGACGGCGGAGCATGAGGAAGCAGCGCGGATCCGCGCTACTCCGCCACCCGCTGCTGCAACCGCGCCTTCACGATCCCCTCGCGCGCGAGCTGATCGGCGCGTTCGTTCTCGGGATGGCCTGCGTGACCTTTGACCCAGTGCCACCGCACGTCATGGGCCTTCAGCGCGGCGTCGAGGCGCTGCCATAGCTCGACATTCTTCACCGGCTTCTTGTCGGCGGTACGCCAGCCGTTGCGCTTCCAGCCGTGGATCCAGCCGGTGATGCCCTGACGGACATATTGGCTGTCGGTGTAGAGATCGACGGTGCACGGCTTCTTCAGCGCTTCCAACGCTGAGATCGCCGCCATCAATTCCATCTGGTTGTTGGTGGTGTGGCGCTCGCCACCGTTCAGTTCTTTTTCCTTGTCGCCGAACTTCAGAATCGCGCCCCAGCCGCCGGGCCCCGGATTTCCCGAGCAGGCGCCGTCGGTGTAGATCGTGACAATCGGGAGCTCGCTCACGCCACCAGCCCCGACGGCGACAGCCCGTAGTCGCGCACGCTGGAAACGCTCTGATGGAAGCGCAGCTTGCGGACATATTCCAACGGATCCTTCGGCTTGACCAGCGCGCCGGGCGGAACGTTGAGCCAGTCGACCAGCCGCGTCAGCAGGAAGCGCATCGCAGCGCCGCGCGCGAGCAGCGGCAGCGCGGCCTCTTCCGCCTCGGACAGCTTTCGCACGCGGCCATAGGCATTGAGGAAGGCCCGCGCCTTGGTGACGTTGAAGGAATGATCCGGCTCGAAGCACCAGGCGTTGAGGCAGATCGCGACATCATAAGCCAGCATATCATTGCAGGCGAAGGTGAAGTCGATGATCCCGGAGAGCTTGTCGCCCAGGAAGAAGACGTTGTCGTTGAACAGGTCGGCGTGGATCACGCCTTCGGGCAGCTGCGTCGGCCAGACCCCGCTCTCGAGGTAGTCGAGCTCGTGGCTCAGGAACGCGCGCAGGCCGGGCTGCACCTCGTCGGCCCGCTGTGACGCGGCATCGAACAGCGGCCGCCAGCCCGGGACCGACAGCGCGTTCGCACGCCTGATCGCGAAATTCGCGCCGGCCAGATGCATCCTGGCGAGCCCCTCGCCGACGCCGGCGCAATGGGCCGCGTTCGGCTTGCGCGGCCAGACGCCTTCGAGAAAGGTGATGATCGCGGCCGGCCGGCCCGACAGCTCGCGCAGCGCCTCGCCGTCCGTTCCCTTCACCGGCAGCGGGCAGTTGACGCCGTGCTCGGCCAGATGCGTCATCAGCGCGAGGAAGAACGGCAGATCGTTCTTCGCCACGCGCTTCTCATAGAGCGTGAGGATGAACGATCCCTTGGTCGTATGCAGCAGGAAGTTGGAATTTTCAACGCCCTCGGCGATGCCCTTGTAGGAGAGCAACTCGCCGAGATCGTATTGGTTGAGGAAGTCCGCAAGCTCGTCGGCGGCAACGTCGGTGTAGACCGCCATGAAGGTCTACTCGGCGGCGGCTTCGGGGCGCACCTGGCGCGGCAGCGGGAAGAACTCGTTCTCTTCCGCAGCCGAGACCGTCTCCACATGCAGTGTGAAGCGCTCGGCGAACGCGTCCATAATCTCCTCGACGATCACTTCCGGTGCCGAGGCGCCCGCGGTGATGCCGAGGCTGGTGATGTTCTCGAACCGCTTCCAGTCGATTTCGGTGGCGCGCTGCGCCAGCACGGCGATCGGGCAGCCCTCACGCTCGGCGACTTCGCGCAGGCGCTGCGAGTTCGACGAGTTCGGCGCACCGACCACGATCAAGGCGTCGACCACCGGCGCCACCTTCTTCACCGCGAGCTGGCGGTTGGTGGTGGCGTAGCAGATGTCTTCCTTGTGCGGCCCGTTGATGTTCGGGAAGCGCTCCTTCAGCAGCGCCACGATCTCCGCGGTGTCGTCGATCGACAACGTGGTCTGGGTCACGAAGGCGAGGTTGTTCGGATCCTTCGGGGCGATGGTCTTGGCGTCCTCGGCAGTCTCGATCAGGGTCACGGCGCCCGTCGGGAGCTGGCCGAGCGTGCCCACCACCTCCGGATGATGGGAATGGCCGATCAGGAAGATCTCGCGGCCGCGCTTGAAATGGATCGCGGCTTCGCGGTGGACCTTGGTGACCAGCGGGCAGGTCGCATCCAGCGAGAACAAATTGCGGGACGTGGCGTCGGCCGGAACCGATTTCGGCACCCCATGGGCTGAGAACACCACCGGCGCGGTGGTGTTTTCCGGGATCTCGGCGAGTTCCTCGACGAAGATCGCGCCCTTCTTCTTCAACCCATCGACGACGTACTTATTGTGCACAATCTCATGGCGAACATAGACGGGGGCACCGTATTTATCGAGCGCCCGTTCCACGGTGTCGATCGCCCGGACCACCCCGGCGCAGAAGCCACGGGGAGAACAAAGCACGATCTTGAGGTCTGGTTTGGCTGACATTGAGCGATCTCGGGACCGAATCACCTCGCCAAATGGGCGGGCAGCGGTCGATGGATGAATAGGGCTTGGGTACGGTCTTACAGGGACTTCAGAGGGAATTGGGCCCCCTTTCGGGCGCTGTCAAGGCACTATCTATAGCAGAACCATTGCGTGGCTACCCCCTCCGGGCTTATATAGCCCGAATTCCCAGTCATCGCTGATGACCACCGGTTTCGCCTCCAAAGGGGTGGGCGAAGCACAAAGGAGATTTGCCATGAGCAACGCACCTCTGATGCCCAAGGCGACCGCCGTCTGGCTGCTCGACAACACCGCGCTGACCTTCGATCAGGTCGCCGATTTCACCAAAATGCACCCCCTCGAGGTGCGCGCGATCGCCGATGGCGACGCCGCCCAGGGCATCAAGGGCATGGATCCCCTTTCCAATGGCCAGCTGACCCGCGAGGAGATCGAGAAGGGCGAGAACAACCCGGACTACCGGCTCCGCCTCCAGGAGAGCAAGGTGGTGCTGCCGCCGCAGCCCAAGCGCAAGGGCCCGCGTTACACCCCGGTCTCGCGCCGCCACGAGCGCCCGAGCGCCATCCTCTGGCTGCTCCGCAACCATCCCGAGCTCAAGGACGCCCAGATCATGCGCCTGGTCGGCACGACCAAGAGCACGATCGCCAGTGTCCGCGATCGCACCCACTGGAACACCTCCCAGCTGACGCCGATCGATCCCGTCACCCTCGGCCTCTGCTCGCAGATCGAGCTCGATTTCGAGGTCGCGCGCGCGGCCAAGGAAAAGCCGATCGACGCAGCCTATGGCGGCGCCACCCTGCTGCCGGCCTCCGAAACCACCAAGAAGGACGAGTACGAACCCGCGGAGAGATCCAGCGACGATCTCAATGTCGATGCCGTGTTCGCCAAGCTGAAGACGCTCGGCGGCAAGAAGCAGGACCAGGAGGAGGAGTGATCCTTCGCTCCCTGCTGGTCATTGATGGGAATGCGAACGCGGCGGGGCCAACCCGCCGCGTTTTTGTCTGTGGCTTCCGCCAAACTTCAGAACTTATACGTCACACCACCGCCGACCAGCCACGGGTCGATATGCGCGGTGCCGGTCACCGGCAGACCACTGACCGTCGCCGAATAGTCCGGCCGCAACCAGAGCTTCTTGACGTCGACGTTGAGGCCCCAGTGCCGATCGAGCATGTAGTCGAAGCCGAACTGCACCGCGCCACCGAAGGCGTTGCTGACATGCAGGCTCGTGGTGGTGGCGACGATCGCGGGCGGACCGACGATCGCGGCCGGCGTATTGGCGGCCGAGTTGTTGAAGAACACCGTGTAGTTCACGCCGGCACCGATATACGGCTTGAACGCGCCGAAATTGTCGAAGTGATATTGCAAGGTCAGCGTCGGCGGCAGCAGCGTGGTCTTGCCGATCGGCAGATTTGCGAGCGAGCCGGTGCCGCTGATCGAATGCCGGGTTACACCGAGGATCAACTCGGCCGCGATGTTCCTGGTGAAGAAATAGCTGATGTCGAGCTCAGGCACGACCTGGTCGCTGATCGAGAGGCCCGAATTCGGCGATGACAGCGACGGAACGCCGGCGACATTGACGGTTGAGCCGCCCGCATCCGGCAACACGCCTAGCACCCGCAAACGCACCATCCAGGGATTGAATGCTTCTACCGGCGGCGGCGCCTTTTTGTAGAGCGGCAAATCGGCGGCCTGTGCCGAGGCAAAAGCCCCCGCCAGCGCCGCACCCAGCGCCGCGAGCCGCGCCATGTTTCTTATCATTCCGTCCATTGCATTCCCCTTCAGCCATGTGCGCGCTTCGTTGCGCGACATCAGCGTCAGAGCAGAAAGCCAATGGTGAAGGATTTGATGCCGATCAAATCAGGACAAATGCGATTGCGATTTGGCTGCGGCGTTGCAGATGTGTCGCGGCAGGATACTGCTGCAGCTTACATCATGGCCGGTCCGGATGGTTCAGCATGTATTCGCCGAGGTCGCGCTGGCGGCGGTCGGCGCGGGTGGTCGCAGCGCTGCGCTGGACGTCGCGGTCCTTGCGGCAGGCCACGTATTCGGGCGAACCGGCAGCATAGCCGCGGCTCTGGCAGACCGCGTCGTCATCATCGCCGCCCATCGCCACCGGCGTCTGGTAGCGCGCGGAGCAGGCGGAGAGAATGAGGCCCGCAAATGCAATCGCTAGAAACGGCTTCGAATTCATGGCAGGCCCTTCATCCCTCATGGTGAGGAGCCCGCGCAGCGGGCGTCTCGAACCATGCAGGCCAAGCTGCAGCAGCGGGGCCTTTCATCCTTCGAGACGCGCGCCAGGCGCGCTCCTCAGGATGAGGATTGAGCGGAAAAATGCGGCCTATTCAAGCCCCCATTGCAACCCTCACACCCGCCCCTTCAACGCGTCGCCGATCTCATCGAGCACCTTGGGGTCCTCGATCGTCGCCGGCATGGTCCAGGCTTCACCATCCGCGATCTTCTTGATGGTGCCGCGCAAGATCTTTCCGGATCGCGTCTTGGGCAGGCGGCCGACGGTGATGGCGAGCTTGAACGCGGCAACGGGCCCGAGCTTGTCGCGCACCAGCGCGATGATCTCCTTCTCGATCTCGGCGGGCGCCCGCTTCACACCCGCCTTGAGCACCAGGAAGCCGCAGGGGACCTCGCCCTTGATTGCGTCCTTGACGCCGAGCACGGCGCATTCGGCGACATCGGCATGCGAAGCCAGGATCTCCTCCATGCCGCCGGTGGAGAGCCGATGGCCGGCGACGTTGATGATGTCGTCGGTGCGGCCCATGACGAAGACATAGCCGTCTTCGTCCTTGTAGCCGGCGTCCGACGTTTTGTAGTAGCCGGGGAATTCGGTGAGATAGGCTTCCTTGAAACGTTCGTCCTGATTCCACAATGTCGGCAGGCAGCCCGGCGGCATCGGAAGCTTGATGACAATCGAGCCCATGGTGTTCGGGCCGACCGGCTTTGCCGCTTCGTCGACCACGTCGACCTGATAGCCCGGCATCGGCACCGTCGGCGAGCCATGCTTCACCGGCAGCTGGCCTAAGCCGACCGGATTGCCGGCGATGCACCAGCCGGTCTCGGTCTGCCACCAATGGTCGATGACCGGCACTTTCAACTGCTGCTCCGCCCATTCCACCGTCGGCGGATCGGCGCGCTCGCCGGCCAGGAACAGCGTACGGAAGGTCGAGAGGTCGTATTGCCGGATGAATTTTCCTTCCGGATCTTCTTTCCGGATCGCACGGAACGCGGTCGGCGCAGTGAAGAAGGCGACAGCCTGGTGCTCGCTGATCACGCGCCAGAACGCGCCGGCATCGGGCGTGCCGACCGGCTTGCCCTCATACATGATCGAGGTCGCGCCGTGCAGCAGCGGGCCGTAGACGATGTAGCTGTGGCCGACCACCCAGCCGATGTCGGAGCCGCACCACCAGACCTCGCCCGGCTTGACGCCATAAAGGTTGAACATGGACCATTTCACCGCGACGAGATGGCCGCCATTGTCGCGCACGACGCCTTTGGGAATGCCGGTCGTGCCTGACGTATAGAGGATGTAGAGCGGATCGGTAGCGGCGACGGGCACGCAAGGCGCCTGCTTGCCGTCGTTCATCGCCTTGCGGCGCAGGCCCGCCCAATCATAGTCGCGGCCGGGCGCGAGGGCGCAGACGAGCTGCGGACGTTGCAGCACGATGCAGGCCTTCGGCTTTGCGCCCGCAAGCCTGATCGCCTCGTCGAGCAGCGGCTTGTACTGCACGATCCGGCCGGGCTCGATGCCGCAGCTCGCCGACAGGATCAGCTTTGGCTGCGCATCGTCGATGCGGGTGGCGAGCTCTTTCGCGGCAAAGCCGCCGAACACCACGGAGTGCACCGCGCCGATGCGCGCGCAGGCGAGCATCGCGACGACGGCCTCCGGGACCATCGGCATATAGAGGATGACTCGATCGCCCTTGGCGACACCAAAATCCTGCATGATGGCGGCGAGCGCCTGCACTTCGGCCAGCAGTTCGGCGTAGGTGAATTTGGTGACGCTATTTGCCAGCGGCGAATCATGGATCAGCGCGATCTGGTCGGCGCGGCCGCGTTCGACGTGGCGGTCGAGCGCGTTGTAGCAGGTGTTGACCACGCCACCGCTGAACCAGCGGCCGTAGACGCCCTGCGAGGGGTCGAAGATCTTTTTCGGTGGCTCGATCCAGTCGATCTCCTTGGCCGCCTCGGCCCAAAAGCCCTCAGGGTCGGACAGCGAGCGCGCATAAACTTCGTGATAGAGGCTCTTTCCGTCGACGTTTCCTTGGACGTTTCCTTGGACGTTCATTCCGGCGCTCCCGTTCCCTTTATTCGCCTAGCCTAGACCTTGTGGCAGGACAAACGTCCCGCCATGACAGGGATCAAGTACCGGCCATGTTTGAGGGGTATTTTCCCGGGAACGGGCCGCGGTTCAAGCTGAAAAGAACAATGCTCAGCTATCCATCGCATTCAGCCGCTGCAGCCGCTCCTGCATGACCCTCTTCAGATCATAGCCCGGGCGGCCGAAGCTCGTATTGCGGGTGGCGAGGAAGTCGCGCTGGGTGCGACGGAGGTCGCCGGCCGAGCGGGACCCGGCCGACTTCAGGACGCGCTCGTAGGTCTCGGCGATCTGGCGATCGAGCACACCCAGCTGCGGATCGGCACAAATCACCTTCTCGACCTCGCGCTTCGCAGTGGCACAATCGAACGACGGGCCATTGCCGGAATTCGCCGCGAGCGGCCGCAGCGGCTCGCCGCCAAATTTCGCGATCTCCGCGATCATGGCGCGGCGGCCGGCGGCGGCGTTGTCGTTGCCGGGATCGAGCCGCAGCGCGGTCTCGTAGTCGGCCAAGGCCTTCTTGCGCTCGCCCATCTTCTTGTAGAGTACGGCGCGATTGTTGTAGGTCTGCGCGAAATTCGGATCGAGTTTCAGCGCGGCCTCGTAATCGCTCAGAGCCGCGCCAAGCTCGCCCTTCAGGTGGTAGGAGTCGCCGCGGTTGGTGAAGAAATTCGGCCGCGGCGCCAGCCGCAGCGCCTGATCGTAATCGGCAATCGCCTTGTCGTACTCGCCCATCGCGGCTAGCGACAGCCCGCGATTGTCGTAATATTCGGGTACCTTCGGATCGAGCCTGATCGCCTCGCCGTCGTCGGAAACCGCCTTGTCGAGCTGGCCGAGCTTCTTGTAGGCGGCGCCACGATTGGTGTAGCTGCGCGGCCGGTTCGGATCGAGCCGCAACGCCTCGCTGAGATCGCGGATCGCCTTCTCGTTGTCGCCTCCGAGATAATAGGTCACGCCGCGGTCGGACCAGGCCTGTGCATTGTCTGGATTCAGCTTGATCGCCTGGTCGTAATCGGCGAGCGCACGGTCGAGCCGGCGCTGGTTGGTGTAGACGACGCCGCGCAACTCGTAGGACTCCGAATCCTGCGGATCGAGCTCGATGGCCTTGCTGAGGTCCGCCGCGGCGCGGTTGAGATCGCCGCCGGCCTCCCGGAGGAGATCGCCGCGCAGGCGCCAGGCTTTTGCGTTTTTGCCATCGAGCGCAATCGCGCGGTCGATGTCCCGCAGCGCCTGCGTGAGGCCGCCCGAGGTCCGCGCATTGGCGTCGGCGCGCACCAGCAATGCCGCGGCGCGATCGGAGGATGGATTTGAGGCTTGGTCCACAATGGCGCTGCAGGCCGGGATCAGCTCAGCCGGGGCGGCCTTGCTCCCCATCACGCAATCGACGCCGGCCAAGGCAGGGGCGACGAGGACGACGCTCATTGCCGCGCTGAGCAGGAGCGAGCGAAACGAGATTTTTGCTAACGAAAACATTTGCGCGGAAGGATGCGTGCCGCACATGGCATAGGCTCCGGGACATCAGGCTTTCACCATTGTCGCGGCGGGGAAGCGATGGGTTCAAAATTGAGCCAGCCAGGGGCGCACCAGCGCCCTTCTCACGAGAAGTCGTCATGCCCAGGCTTGAGGTTGTGGAGGCCTTAAGGCCTCAATACCCGTCCACTCCGTTCAGCCGCTGCAGCCGCTCCTGCATCGCCTTCTTCAGATCGTAGCCGGGCCGGCCATATCCGGCATTGCGGCGGGCGATGAAATCGTCCTGCTCGCGCTGAAACGCCTTCGCTTCGCCCGCATTGCGCGCTTCGCGCAACACGCGCGCGTTGGCGGCAAAGACCTCACGGTCGAGATCAGCGAGCTCGCGGTTGGCGCAGATTGCCTTCTCGATGGGGCGGCGGGCCCCTCTGCAATTGAAGCTGGGCTTGCCCGCGACCGCCATCTGCGCGCCGATCCGCTCGATCTCGCGCGCCATCGCCTTGTGATTGACTTTGGCCTTCTCGTGGTTCGGATCGATCTTCAATGCCGCGCCGAAATCCTGCACCGCCTTGGGCTTGTCGCCCTTCCTCAGCCAGAGCTCGCCCCGTACGTTAAAAATATCGGCGAGACCGGAATCGAGCTCCAGGGCGCGGCTGTCGTCGGCGATCGCGCGGTCGACCTGATCATGCCGAGCAAACAGCGCGCCGCGCGCGATCAGCGCCTTGATCAGGTCGCCTTTCGCCGTCTTCTCGTTGTCGATCACGGCGGCGCAGGCCGTGGCGGCCTTGTCGATGTCGTCGGCTGCGGCAGCCGCGAGGCACGGCGCGATGTCGACCTGCGGGACCGCGGCCGGTTCGCCGCCGGTCGCGGCATGAGCCACGACGAACGAGAGCGCGAAGAGCACCGCGGCGCCGGACCATTGAATGAGAAAACGCATGCTCGTCACAGTCGGAAAGTCTTGAGTTAAGGTCCGGGTTGAGGTCTTGCCTTGGGGCCACACTATCCATCATACGGCCGGATTGGTGCTAGCTTGTGGCGCCGCTCAAATCGGTTTCGGGGATCAAGGTGTCGACATTCGAATGGATCATCGTGCTTCTGCTCGGCGCCGTTGCATTATCGGCGCTGGCGCGGCGGATCAAGGTCCCCTATCCGACCTTTCTCGCGATCGGGGGCGCGCTGATCGCGTTTGTGCCCTCGAGCCCGTCCTGGACGCTGGAGCCCGACCTGGCACTGGCTCTTTTTGTCGCACCGGTCCTGCTCGATGCCGCATTCGACACCTCGCTGCGCGATCTCCGCAACAATTGGGTTCCGGTCTCCACTCTGGTGGTCGCCGCCGTCGGCCTGACCACGGCCGCTGTGGCCTACGCAGCGCACCGGCTGATGCCTGACATGCCCTGGGCCGCCGCGGTTGCGCTCGGCGCCATCGTGGCCCCGCCCGACGCGGCCGCTGCGGTCGCGATCCTGAGCCAGGTGAAACTGCCCTACCGCATGGTCAAGGTCCTGGAAGGCGAGAGCCTGCTCAACGATGCGACCGCGCTTTTGATCTATCGCATCGCCGTTGGCGCGGTCGCCACGGAACATCTGACATGGAATCAGGTCGCGCCGACCATGGCGCTGGCGCTGGTCGGCAGCGTCGTCGCGGGGCTGGTCGCTGGCCGCATCATCCCGCTGTTCATGGAACGCGTGAAGGAAGCGCCGAGCGCGATCATCGTACAGTTCGCCACCACCTTCATGGTCTGGATTGCCGCCGAACATCTCGGCCTCTCCGGCATCCTCACCATTGTGGTCTACGCCATCACCATCGCGCGCACGGCGGGGGCACGCATGCCGGCGCGGTTGCGGGTGCCGTCCTATGCGGTGTGGGAGACCATGGTGTTCGTGCTCAACGTGCTCGCCTTCATGCTGATCGGCATGCAGATGCGGCCGATCTGGACGCGGCTGAACGCGGACGTGCGCTGGGAGTATTGCGTGGCCGCGGCCTGGATCCTGCTCACCGTGGTCCTGGTCCGGCTGGCCTGGATCACGTTCTACCGGACGACGCTGCGCACGCTGGTGGCGCACGGGATCTATCACCCCAAGGACCCGAAGCAGGTCGCCTCGGCCAAGGGCGGCCTCATCATCTCCTGGTGTGGCATGCGCGGCCTCGTCACGCTCGCCACCGCCTTTGCCTTGCCGGAAAACTTTCCGCATCGTGACTTCATCGTCTTCTCGGCGTTCGCGGTCGTGCTCGGCACGCTGGTCGTGCAGGGGCTGACGCTGCGGCCGCTGATCCTGGCGTTCAGCCTCAAGGACGACGATCCCGTCGGCATCGAGGTCGCGCGCGCGCGCGCCGTCGCCTATCGCGCGGCGCTCGACGCGATCGAGGACGATCCGTCGGAGGAAGCGGAAATCCTGCGGCTCGAATATCGCGCCATCCTGATGCAGGCCGACGACGATCCCCATGGCGGCATCACCAACGGCGAATTGCCGGCCGATCCGCTGCGCCGCCGCGCCATTGAGGCCGCGCGCAAGTCGATCTTCGACCTCCGGGCAACCGAGGTGATCGGCGACGATGCGTTCCACAGGGTTGAGGAGGAGCTCGATCGCGCGGAATTGAGCGCGGGGGGTTAAATCCCCGTCCCCGACAAGAGCCCTGCACAGGTGGCTAGGGCTTTTGAACCAAACGCCGCCTCTCCAGACTCATCCCTCATGACGACCCTGATCGACGACCGTCGTGTGCGCGCGCGAGATGCGTCGCCCGCACGATATTTCTATCTCCACATGGCACTGGCCTGCGCGGCCACCGCCTTTCTCGGCTTCGCACCGACCTATTTTGTGCCGCTCGCCAACCGGACATTGTCCGCAAGCCCCGTCATTCATTTCCACGGCCTGTTGTTCTTCACGTGGTCACTCTATTTCGTGATCCAGACCTGGCTCGCCGCCTCAGGCCGCGTGGTCAATCACCGTGCGCTCGGCATCGCCGGCGTTTCGCTCGCGACCGCGATGACGATCTTCGGCTTCCTCGCCTCCGTCCATGTGATGCAGCATTCCGCGGCGCTCGGACAGAAAGAGGCCGGCATCGCCTTCTCGATCGTGCCGATGAGCGGGATCGCGTTCTTCGCAATGGTGTTCGTGCTCGCGATCATGAACACGCGAAAGCCCGAGATTCACAAACGCCTGATGCTGCTCGCGGCGGTCTCCATCCTCGATGCCGCGATCGCGCGCTGGTTTCTCACTTTCCTCGCGCCTCCGGGACCGCCCGGGCCGCCGCCGGTGCCCGTTACCATAGCGCCTGCGGTGGTCGCCTCGCTGCTGCTCGTCGTTGCCATGGTACGCGACTGGCGCACCGAAGGCCGGGTGCACCCGGTCTACATCGCCGGCATACTCGCGATGCTGGCGGTGAAGGTGCTGAACTGGCCGGTCAGCGAGACCGCGGCGTGGCATTCGTTTGCCGGCGGGATTCTGGCGCTGGCGCAGTAATGTCGTCCTGGCGAAAGCCAGGACCCATCACCCCGAATGCGAATTGTTGACAGAGGCTGGAGCCGGCAGCCTTCGCCAAACCGAGCCTTGTGGTAATGGGCCCTGGCTTTCGCCAGGGCGACGAGCAAGGAGCTACGCCCCTGCCTTGCACGTGATCCCGCCGTCCACCACGAGCTCGATCCCCGTCACATATTTCGCTTCGTCCGAGGCCAGGAACAGCGCGGCGTTGGCGACGTCGAAGGCGTCGCCCATGTGGCCCATCGGCACTTGCGCATCGCGCGCGCGCCACATCGCTTCGACGTCGCCCTTGGCGTAACTGGCGGCGAGACCGGCGGAATGCTCCACCATCGGCGTCTTCATCAGACCGGGCAGGATCGCGTTGACGCGGACATGGTGGCGCGCGAATTCGATCGCAGTGGTGCGCGTCATCTGGTTCATCGCCGCCTTGGAGGTGCCGTAGGTGACGTAGGAGATGCCCATGTGGCGGATCGAGGCGATCGACGAGATGTTGATGATGGAGCCGCCGCCCTGTTTCACCATCACCGGGATGACGTGTTTCATGGCGAAATAGGCGCTCTTGAGGTTGACGCTGAAGACGCGGTCCCAGCTCTCTTCGGTCACTTCGACCACGCTGCCCATCTCGGCGATGCCGACATTGTTGTCGAGCACATCGATGCGGCCATAGGCCTTCAGGCACGCCGCGACCATCGCCTCGACCTCGCTCGCGCGAGATACGTCAGCAGTGAAGGCAGTCGCCTTGCCGCCTTCGCCGGTGATGATCTTCGCGGTCTCCTCGGCGGCCGCGCCGTTGCGATCGACGCAAAACACCTGTGCACCCTCGCGCGCAAACGTCACCGCGGTGGCCTTGCCGTTGCCCCAACCCGGCCCGATCGAGCCGGCGCCCACCACCATTGCAACCTTGCCCTCGAGCCGATCCATCGCGTGTCTCCCTTGTTGTTGTTCTTTGTAGCCCGGATGTAGCGCAGCGTAATCCGGGGCCACTGTTCCCGGATTGCGCTGCGCTCCATCCGGGCTACGGATCGTTGCAGACCTTCATCGTGGTGACGTTAGCACCAATGGGATGACCGACAATCTCGGACAACGTCCGACACTTGCCGTCATGGCATAGCCGCCATTCGCCAGCCGCGCCTGAATTGCCCAGTACCACCTCCGGCATCGGCGCGCGCGCGAGCCTCCATTGAAACCAGCCGTCGACGAGCCGCGCCTCAGGCGGCGGCTCCATGCCGGGGCCGGTGCCCTTGACGCGTGCCTGCACCAGTTCGAGCCCGGCGGGGGTGACGCGCCAGTCTTCCTGCCAGTCGACCTTCGCGATCGAATGCGTCCACACCAGCGTGAATGCGGACAGCGCCAGCGCCTTCACGCCTGAGGCTGTGACGAAGCAGAGGCTCACACCGCCTCGACCGGCGCCGGCGGACGCCGCCGCCACTGCCACAGCACGATCGCCGCGGCGAGCAGGAAGCCCGCGGTGTCGCTGAACGGGAAGTCGCCGAGCAGGCACAGCGCGGCGCCAAGCGCAACCACACGTTCGAGGAACGTCAGGCGCGTGAACAGGAATCCGATCGCGACCATGCCGAACAGCGCGATGGCCACCAGGGCCTTCAAGGTCGCCAGCGCCACCGCGCCGTAGAAGCCGAGCTTGGCGGCCATGGGATCGCCGGCCTGCAGCATCAGCGCCGGTGAATAGACGAAGATGAAGGGGATGACGTAGCCGGCGAGCGCGATGCGCATCGCCTCCCAGCCGATCTTGTCCGGATTCTCCTTCGCGATCGGTGCTGCGGCCAACGCTGCCAGCGCTACCGGCGGCGAGAGGTCGGCCATGATGCCGTAATAGAACGCGAACATGTGGCTCGCGATCAGGGGAAC
This sequence comes from Bradyrhizobium sp. Ken64, assembly GCF_055807555.1. Lineage (NCBI taxonomy): Bacteria > Pseudomonadati > Pseudomonadota > Alphaproteobacteria > Hyphomicrobiales > Nitrobacteraceae > Bradyrhizobium > Bradyrhizobium sp. Ken64. The sequence goes on from NZ_JBVVPA010000001.1 coordinate 564,929, forward strand.
GCCGAGTTTCGCCAGCGCGGGCGCTGCGAGCGCTGCCGTGATGATGTAGGTCGGGATGGTCGGGATGCCGGTGCCGAGCAGGATCGACAGCAGCATGGTCATGATCAGCGCCAGGAACAGGCTCTTCTCCCCGAGGCCGATCACCCAGCCGCCGAAGATGGTGCCGACGCCGGTCTGCGACATCATGCCGATGATGACGCCGACGATGGCGCAGGCCATGCCGACCGTGATGGCGGATTTCGCGCTTTCGGCCAGCGCATCGCGGCAGGCGCGCAGGGCGGAAAACCCGCCGCGCACGAACGCAGTGATCACGATCAGCGCGACGACGACGCCTGCGACCGGCACGATCTGAAGACCGTCGCGCGAGAGCGCGGCGACGACGAGCGCGAGCCCGATCCAGAAGATGTAGCGGATGGCCGTCGAAGGCGCGCCCGTCGTGATGGCGGTGCCGAGGATCAGCCCCACCGTGAGCGCGAGCCCCATGCTGCCGGCATAGAGCGGCGTGAAGCCTTCGAACAGCATGTAGACGAGGGCTGCGAGCGGCAGCACCAGGTACCAACCCTTCACCAGCGCCTTCCAGGCGCTCGGGGTCTCCGACTTCTTCATGCCCGTGAGGCCGTGCTTGCCGGCTTCCAGATGCACCATCCAGAAGGCGGAGGCGAAATAGAGCATCGCGGGAATCGCGGCCGCTTTCACGACCTCCGAGTACTGGACGCCGAGCGTCTCCGCCATGATGAAGGCAACCGCGCCCATCACCGGCGGCATGATCTGCCCGCCCATGGAGGCCGTCGCCTCGACGCCGGCCGCGAACGCGCGGCGATAGCCGAACCTGATCATCAGCGGAATCGTGAACTGACCGACGGTGACGACGTTGGCGACGCCGGAGCCGGAGATCGTGCCCATCATGCCGGAGGCGAACACCGCGACCTTGGCCGGGCCGCCGCGGGTCCTGCCGAATAACCCAAGAGAAACGTCGGTGAAGAGCTGGATCATGCCGGCGCGCTCCAGGAACGAGCCGAACAGGATGAACAGGAAGATGTAGGTCGCCGAGACGTAGATCGGTACACCATAAAAACCTTCGGTACCGAACGACAGATGCGTGACGATCTGGTCGAAATCATAGCCGCGATGGTTGAGCGGCGACGGCAGATACTGGCCGAAGAACCAATAGACGAGACAGGCGCCGCACATCAGCGGGAGCGCCGCGCCCATTAGCCGCCGCGTGCCCTCGAAGATCAGGACGGCGAGCAGCGTGCCGACCACGAGATCGAGGCGCGTCGGATCGCCGTCACGTGCGATCAAATCCGCATAGAAGATCCATTGATAGAGCCCGCACAGAAAGCCCGCGCCGCCGATCAGCCAGCCGATCGCGCGGCCGACATCGCTTTTGGCGGTGAAGTTGCCGATCAGACCGAAGGTGAGGAGAATGAGGAAGCCGACATGGACGCCGCGCACCACCTGGCTCGGCAGATAGTTGAAGGCCGCGACATAAAGCTGGAAGGTCGCGAAGGCGATGCCGATCCAGTACGCGAGAGCGCCCCACCAGCCCGGGCCAAAACCTTCCGGAAAACCGTGCTCGAAATTGTCGAACTCGACCTTGATGGGCGCTTCGCTGCCCTCTGCCTTCTCGAGCATTTCAACCCATCCCCAATCGTCGAGCGCTTATAGCATTGGCACGGTCCATCCGCGCCGTCATGCCCGGGCTTGTCCCGGGCATCCACGATCTTCCTCGCCTGGCCTTAGAACGTGGATGGCCGGGACAAGCCCGGCCATGACGTCCGATAACGAGGGTCGACCTTACTTGATCAGCCCCTTTTCCTTGTAATAGCGGATCGCGCCGGGGTGCAGCGGAACCGGGCTGCCGGTGGCCGCCGTCTCGAGCTTGATCTCCTTGCCGGCCGCATGCGCGTTGGCGAGCTCGGGCAGCGACTCGTAGACCAGCTTTGTCATCTGATAGGCGAGATCGTCCGACACCGCCGAGCTGGTGACGAGATAGTTGATCACGGCCGCGGTCGGTACGTCCTTGTCCTGCCCGGTATAGGTGTTGGCGGGAATGGTCGCAGCGACGAAGGGCAGGCCGATCTTGTCGACGGTCTCCTTCGGCACCGACACCACCGTGATCGGGCTCGAGGTCGACAGATCCTTCAGCGAGGCCACGCCGAGGCCGGCCGATTGCAGCGTCGCGCCGAGCTGGCGGTTCTTCATGAGATCGACGGATTCGGCAAACGGCAGATACTCGACCTTGCCGAGATCCTTGTAGCTCATGCCGGCTGCCGCCAGGATCGCGCGCGAATTGAGCTCCGTACCCGATTTCGGCGCGCCGACCGAGAGGCTCTTGCCCTTGAGGTCCGCCAGCGTCTTGATGCCACTCTCGGCGGTCGCGACGATCTGGATGTAATTCGGATAGATCGCGCCGATGGTCCTGAGCTTGTCGAGCTTGGTCTTGAAGCCCGCCTCCTCTTCGCCGTCCCAGGCCGCTTTCAACGAGTCGCCCAGCGTGAACGCCAGCTCGCCGCGACCCTGCTGGAGCAGGATCAGATTCTCGACTGACGCCTTGGTGGCCTGCACCTGCGTCTTCACGTTCGGAATCTTGTCGCCGTAGATCTTCCCGATCGCGACCCCGAGCGGATAGTAGACGCCGGAGGTGCCGCCGGTCAGCACGTTGATGAAGGATTGCGCCTGCGCGCAAGGTGCCGACGCCGCCAGAGCAAGAGCCGCAGCCGCGCCGAAAATCGTCCGTTTCATGATCTTTCTACTCCCCAAACCGGCCGGGAAGTTGGCCGGATGAGGGGAGCGGGTCAACCCATCCAAAAGTCAAAACAGGAGTGCGGTAAATGGCTGTCCTGGCTCGATTTTTGCGGAACCCGGCGGGTGCGGCGAGGTGGCGCAGCCAGATCGGGGCCGCCCCTCACTGGAACGTCATGTCCAGGCATTTGGAGATGTCGGAGCCGAGGCCGGAGGAGATGATGATGCAGCCGCGAACTTTCTGCGCGCCGACGTCGGCGGCCCAGACCGAGTAGCCACCGGGGCCGAAGAACGAATTGGTGTTCGGAGGCTCGGTCTCGGTGGCGTCGAAATCGTAATGGCCGTCGCTCTCGAAGATGCGCGGCTTCTTGGTGCAGGCACCGTCGGTCTGGACGTTGATGACTTCCTTGTTGTCGCGGGTCAGCGCCAGCGAGACCTGGCAGCGGAAATATTCCGAGGTCTTGGTGTTGAAGAGGTAGGTGTAGGACTTGCAGGTCGCGGTGTTCAGCTTGCCTGGGGCCAGGCCGCGGCTGCACGAAATCCGTTGGTTGTGGCTGAGCTGGTAATCATCGGCCCGGGCGGCCGGCGCGAGCGCCGTCAGCATCAGGCCGGCGGCCCAGCAAGCTTTAATGACGAGGTTCATTCGAATCATCCCCTACCCAATGTTTTTGTCGAATTGCGTTCTAGACGGAAAGCGGAACATAGTCGCGCGGGGACGAAGGGAAAATCACAAACTGCTCGGCAAGACGTGATGCGCTGCGGCGCTTTCGCAAATTGACCTGGAAGCACCGTTCGTGATTTGTTCAAGCCGGGAGCCTCGATGGGGAGGATAGGGTGATGGCATTTTCGACAAAGACTCTTTTGGTGACGGCCGTGCTCGGCGCGTTCGCGGCGCCCGCATTGGCGCAGACCGCTGCAACACCTTGGGAGCTCAAGCCCGACACCGGCTACGCCTATGACAAGGAGGGCAAGACCTTTTCCTACAAGATGGGCACGAGCAATGCCGGCGAACTTCTGAAGGGTGCCAAAAAGGTGCCGAAGGGCACGCTGTTCTTCCTCGGCCACAACGGTCAGCTCTACATGCGCAGCGGCCCGTACCTGGAAGGCGACGGCAAGTTCAGGTTCGGGTCGGATCAGTAGGGACGGGACGGCGGGCGACAGCGCCACCACGCACTCGGTGTCATCGTCCGCCTTGTGCGCAATTGCGCACTGGGGCGGACGATCCAGTATTCCAGAGGCAGTTGTGCTTGAACCGAGACGCCGCGGCGTACTGGATGCCCCGCTTGCGCGTGGCATGACAGCTACCGTGAACTAAAACGCCCCGGCCAGTTCCCGCGCGCCGGCATTGTTGCTGTTGCTGTCCATCCTCGTGTCCGTCACCGCCAGCAGCTTCGCCACCGTGTTGTGGCGGATCGCGACCGGGTTGCGCTCGTAGCCGCCGCGCTGGAAGAAGTTCGAGGTCGGCACCTGCTCGCGCATTGCCTGCGGCATCGTCACCATGTCGAGGCCGGTGCCGTCGCCAGTAAGGTTCATCATCTCGAGCTCGGCCGCGCTGAGCGGGCGGGTGTAGCCCTTGGCCCGCGCGAACAGCACCGAGGTGAGCAGCTTGTGGGTCTGCAGCATCGGACCGATATCGATGTCGAGCACCATGGCATGCATGGCCCAGCCCTGCGCGGTGTTGCCGATCTTCTCGTGCTCCGACCAGGAGTCGGGCACCGACTTGGCATGCGCCACCATTTTCTTCAGAACGGTGAGCTTGTGCTCGAGCGACTGACGCGCCGGACCTGAGGTCCGCGCGACCTTGTCAGAGAGCGCGCGGATGAATTCATGGCCTTGCTCGGCCAGCAGCTCGACGCTGTTGGTCGTCAGCAGCTGGTTGTAGCCCATCGCGGTCGAAATGGCGCGCTTGCCGCCATGCTCGATTCCCGCCTGCACGTCGTAACTGCCGGTGCCGCCGGTCTCGAACGCGTAGACCCGCACCGCCTGCTCGCGCGTCAGCCCCGAGGCCAGCGCGTAGCGCGCATAGACGCGCTTGAATTCGACTTCGCCGGACGGCCGCTGCGGCGTGAACTGATAGAGTTCCTGCGCCGCGCGCAGCAGATCGGCGACCACGGGGATCGGCTTTCTCGTCGGACGGTCCGGGCTTTCCTCCGGCTCCGGATTCACCGGCCGTTTCGGGCCGCTATAGAGCGGCGGATGCTCCAGCACGTAATCGTCGAGCGTGATCTGCTGACCGCTGCGCCGCTTGGCGTTGCGACCTTTCCGCTTCTCGGAGATCTGGCTCCAGTAGGCGCCGGCTTCCTGGTCGAAGGCGGCACGTGCCGCCTGATATTCCGCAAGCTTGCGACGATATTCGAGCACGGCGGGCGACACACCGCCTTGCGCGAAAAACTGCGATAACAGCTGGGCTTTGGCATTGCGGACGGCCGGGGGAAGCGCGTCGGATTCGCCACCGCGCGCGGCAGGCGCGAGCAGGACGAGCGCGAGTGGAACCAGTCTCACGGCATTTCGAATCGATCGATGCATGCTGCCCTCTTAGCAGGCATCCGGTAACTGTCACGTTAACGCGCCGTTTACCTCTTTTTCGCCCATCGCGTCACTTCCAGGCGAATACCGGCTGTTCCAGCTCGGTGACGCGGGTGTGCCGTCCTGCCAGCACTTCGCGGAACTGGTAGATCAGCGCCGCCGTCGGTGCGTGGATCAAGCTCGACTGATGATGGAAGCGGATCACACGGCGCGTGCTCTCGGGGATCCCGACGAAATCGAACGCATCTTCGCGCTCGACCGTCGCGAGCGCGATGCGATGGACGGAGGCGACCTCGTCCGGGTTTGGTTTGATCGCGGCACTATCGGCGACCCACACCACGACCGGCGTGATCAGATAGCCGGAGCGGGTCGGATAATCGTCGAGCGTGCCGAGCACCTCCGCGCCGGTGAGACGCAGGCCAAGCTCCTCGTCGAGCTCGCGTAGCGCCGCCTCGACCGGCGTCTCACCGGCATCGCAGCGTCCGCCGGGCAAGGCCCATTGACCGCGATGGGCGCGCAGATGCGATGCGCGCAGCGTGAGCAGCAACGCCGTGTCGTCGTTCTCGCTGGCCGCAGTCAGCGCAACTGCCACCGCGGCGCGCTTCAACGCCGCCGGCGCCTCGTCCTCCGGCAGCCGCGTGAAGGCCGCGCAGGCGGCCGCGATATTCCGCCGTGTGGCATCGTCGAACGGTCTCATCATGCTTGACTACACCACGTCCGGCCCCGATGAAATGAGATCGCACGATCCGCGCAGGAATTGGACGACATGACCAACAAGACAGCCGCACGGCTGAAAGCAGACGGCTGGACCATCCTGGAGACCACGGGCTTCATGCATCTGATCGGCCCCCTGTGGGAGCGCAAGGTCGACGGCCAATACGAATTCGCACTTGCGACCGAGGACAAGCACCACAATCGGCGCGGCATGGTCCAAGGCGGCGTGATGATGACGTTCGCGGACCGTACCTGCGGCATGACCGCCCGCTACGTCTCCGGCAAGGAGTTCATGGCGACGGTGCAGCTCGACACTCATTTCGTCGAAGCCGGCCAGATCGGCGATGTCCTGATCTCCCGCCCGCGCGTGGTGCGCTCGACGCGCAGCCTGATCTTCATGAGCACCGAGGTCAGCGTGGACGGCCGCTGCGTGGTGATGGCCAATGGTGTGTTCAAGATTTTGAAGGGGCCGGGGTAGCGGTGCTACGTTCACTGCGCTCCACACATTCCGCCGTCGTCCCGGCGAAGGCCGGGACCCATACTCCGAGGCAAAAATTGCAGCGCGAAGCTGGTAACTCCGAATCTTCGCCAAACCACATCCTGTGGTTATGGGTCCCGGCCTTCGCCGGGACGACGCTGAGGGATTGCCTAGCTGCGCTCGCAATGACGGAGTTAGCTGGATATGCTGGTCGCTCCAGCAAAGCAGAGGACAGCCTATGCAATATCGCCAACTCGGCCGCAGCGGCCTGAAAGTGTCGCCGATCTGCTTGGGCACCATGATGTTCGGCGGGCCGACCGATGAAGCCACCTCAAGGCGGATCATCGCGAAGGCACACGAGGCCGGCATCAATTTCATCGACACCGCCGACGCCTATTCGAAGGGTGCATCCGAAGAGGTCGTGGGACGCGCCATCGGCAACAACCGTCACGCCTGGGTGCTCGCGACGAAACTTGCGAACCCTATGGGGGACGATCCTAACCGTGTCGGCCTGTCGCGGCGCTGGGTGTTGCAGGCGGCGGATGAGAGTCTGAAGCGGCTCGGCACCGACCACATCGACATCTATTATCTGCACAAGGAAGACCATTCGACGCCGCTGGAGGAGACGGTGCGCGCGATGGGCGACCTGATCCGCGCCGGCAAGGTGCGCTATTTCGGCGTCTCGAACTACCGCGCCTGGCGCGTCGCCGAAATCTGCAACATCTGCGACCGGCTCGGCATCGACCGGCCCGCGGTGAGTCAGCCCTATTACAACGCCATGAACCGCATGCCCGAAGTCGAGCACTTTCCGGCCTGCTCCCATTACGGCCTCGGCATCGTGCCTTACAGCCCGCTGGCGCGCGGCGTGCTGACCGGCAAATACAAGCCCGACGCTGCTCCCGACAAGGAGACGCGCGCGGGCCGCAACGACACGCGCATGATGCAGACCGAATGGCGGCCGGAATCGCTCCAGCTGGCGCAGGAGATCAAGGCCCACGCCGAGAAAAAGGGCATCACCGCCGGCCAGTTCGCGGTCGCCTGGGTGCTGAACTCCGCCTTTGTCTCCTCGATCGTTGCCGGTCCGCGCACCGAGGAGCAATGGGACGGCTACACCGGCGCGCTCGACTATCGCTTCACCGCGGAGGACGAGGCGCTGATCGACAGACTGGTCGTGCCGGGTCATCCCTCGACGCCGGGCTACAACGACCCGGCCTATCCGATCGAAGGACGCCGCGCGCGGACGGCCTAAGCCGGAGACAGGAATGGCTCTCGAAGATCGCTACGGCCTGCCGCTCTCCACCGCTTCGCCCGAGGCGGCATCCGCTTATCGCGAAGGCGTCGACCTCATGCTCGCGGGCTGGACCGGCACGGCGGAGACGCTGGAGCGCGCGATTGCGGCCGATCCGGATTTTGCGCTGCCCCATATCGCCCGCGCCCGCCTGCATGGCTTCTATCAGCAAGGCGATCTGGCGCGGCAGAAGGCGGCCCTCGCGCGCGAGCTCGTGGCGAAACGCGGCACGGAACGCGAGCGTTCGCATGTCGAGACGCTGGCGCTCGCAATCGAGGGCCGGCTGCCGGAGGCGATCGCGGCGACGATGAAGCACGTCGAGGCGTGGCCGCGCGATGCATTGGTGCTGTCGCTGCCGCTCGGCGCCTTCGGCCTGTTCGCGTTCTCCGGCATGGCCGATCACGACCGCGCGCGGCAGGAGCTGTGCGAGCGCGTCGCGCATCACTATGGCGAGGATTGGTGGTTCCTCACCATGTACGGCTGGGCGATGACCGAGAACGGCAATTTCAGTCGCGGCCGCGGCGTCACCGAGCGCGGCTTCGAGCTGCGCCGGCAGAATGCCCATGCCGCGCACGCCGTGCTGCATGCGATGTTCGAGGACGGTTCGATCGAAGCGGCCGACCGGCTCGTCGACGACTGGATCCCCTGTTACGACCGCGCCGGGATCTTGCACGGCCACATCCGCTGGCATCAGGCGCTGGGCGCGCTGGAGCATGGCGATGCCGCGCGGGCGCTCGCGATCTATGCCGATGTGCTGCAGCCAAAGGCCACACAGGCGCCGCCGCTCAATGTCGTCACCGACGGTGCGTCACTGCTCTGGCGCCTGTCGGCTTACGGCCACGCCGTGCCGAGGGCGCTTTGGGTCGAAGCCGATGCCACCGCGCAAAAGCTGTTTCCGAAATCGAGCCTGCCCTTCGCCGACGTCCACATGGCGCTGTTCGCGGCTGCGACGCAAAATCGCGAGGCGCTCGCCACACGTCTTGCCGCGATCGAGCAGCGGCTCGCCGATGGCAAGCTGCCGGCCGGTCCCGTGGTACCGGCGGTCTGCCGCGCGCTGGCCGCCTTCGCGGACGAGCAATACGTGGCGTGCGTGCAAATGCTCGCGCCGGTTCTCGGTGAGGTCGTGCGCGTCGGCGGCAGCCACGCCCAGCGCGAGTTGATCGAGGACACTTTTGTCGTTGCCCTGATGCGCAGCGGCGAGCTGCCCCGCGCCCGCGCGCTGCTCAATGCCCGCCTGCACCGCCGCCCATCCTTGCGCGATGCGCGCTGGCAGGCGGCAATGGGGTAGCCCTGCCACGAAAAAAACACCGGCCTGACGGCAAGTGCCGGCCGGGAATGGATTGGGCGATAGGGGCGAATCGCCGTTGGGGTGGCGCGGTGGTATTTCAGACGGATTGGGCTGAACAAACGGGATCGCAACCAATTTGCGGTTCGCTGGTTATCGGACGGAACTTTTCCGTGGTTCCCTGGCATGTGAGCCTTCCGATGCGCCTCTGCGGACCAGTCCTCACCGCCGCCCTCATGACCTTGGCAAGCCCTTGTTTTGCCGAGTCTTCCTTGTCGATTCCCGTGAACAACCCTACGGCCGCCAACTCTTTCGTCGACCTGCTGGCGCTGATGTCCGGCCACTGCAAGACGCTGAAGGTCGCGGGCCGCACCTTTGCCTGCAAGACGGTGGCCTACGCCCATGGTGACAAGGGCCGGGTCAATTTCGCGGTCGCGGTCGACGATCCCGCCGACGAGAATCACGTCGTGTCGTTCTCCGGCGAGAACGGCAAGCGCGCCGACGACAATTCCTATGAGCTGCCGATCGACCGCATGCTGCTCAATTCCAAGGACCGCCCCAAGGTCGACGGGCTCCCGGTCCCGGCCGAGCAGACCTCCACCGGCCTCTGCCGCCAGACCGGCAATTTCGCCGCCAAGAAGGTGACTGACGTCACCTGCTCCGCCACCGACAGCGAGGGCCGCCGCTACGAACTGCTGTTCGTTTCCGACGGCACGCCCGTGAGCGTGCGTCGTATCAGGCAGTCGGCGCCGTCGATCCAGGATCCGTTCAAATAGCGGACCTTCTTCGCTCTGCATGCGGGCGAGGTGAACCGCCACCTGCACGGCACAGCCGGATCAAATCCTTCATTGAAACTTCGGAACCGGCAGGTATGCTCGGATGCGTCCTCATCGAGGAGGCGCCCGTTGCAAACACAGGCCAGGCGCAGAGTCAGCAATGAGGATGGTCATCGCGATCAAACGGCTCCTGATCGCCTGCCTGTTCGCAACCCTGGCACATGAGTGCCCTGCAGCCGACAGTCCGGGGCAGCGCTCTATCCTGGTGCTGGAAGACGCCGACTTTCGTTCGCCATTCTATTCGGAGATCTTTGCAGGTATCCGCACGGCTGCGAAGGAAAATGGACAGATCCACACCGTGATCTACGGCGAAAGCCTCGATCTCGCCCGTTTCCCGGGACCGGACTACGAGGAGAGCCTGGTCGGTCATCTCAAGACCAAATACGCACATCGGTCGATCGGCGTCATCGTCTCGATCGGCGTCGCGTCGGCGAAATTCCTTCAGGTGCGCAAGCACGACATCTGGCCCGCCGCACCCGTGGTTTACGGCTTCGTGCCCGATCTGCCCGAGACGCGCGCGCTGTTCCTGCCCGGCACGACCGCAATCTTTGCCAAGGTGTCTCCGGCGCAGATACTGACTGCGGCACGCGCGGTCGTTCCCGACTTGACGGGCGTCGTCCTCGTTGGCGATGCATGGAAAAATCCGCTGATATATGGCCACTGGAAACAGGAATTCGCGACCACGATGCCGGATCTCGAAATCATCGATCTGTCCGGTATGGTGCTGCGGGAGGTGCGCGAACGGGTCGGCTCCTTGCCCCCTCGTTCAGCAATTCTGACCTCGGCGATGTATTCCGACGGCGAAGGCACCCACTATTTGCCGGCCGCGGCGCTTGCGCGTGTCGCCGAGCGCGCGAACCGACCGATCATCATCACCTCCGACACATTTCTCGGGCGAACCGGGGTTGGCGGCTTCCTGCTGCTGCCCGAAACAATCGGACGGGAGGCCGGCCAATTGGCAATGCGGATTCTCGGCGGCGAATCGCCGTCGAGCATCCCACCCGTTGCCGGGGACAACGTGAAGCCGATCTTCGACTGGCGACAGCTCAAGCTCTGGAATGTGGACGAAGCAAATCTGCCTCCGGGCAGCGAGGTGCGTTTCCGAGAACCGAGTTTCTGGGAGCAGTATTACTGGCGCGTCATGATCAGTGTCGGCTTGGTGCTGGTGCAGGCGACGATGATCGTCATCCTCCTGCGCGAGCGCAGGCTGCGATTCCTGGCGGAGGTCGAAGCGCGCCAACGCATGTCGGAGCTTGCCCACATGAATCGCCTTGCCACCGCGGGCGAGATGTCTGTCACAATCGCGCATGAGCTGAGCCAGCCGCTCGCCGCCATTCTGATCAATGCTGAGACCGCCGAGCAGCTGTTGCAGATACCGGCACCTGACCTTGGCGTGATCAGGGATATACTGGGTGACATTCGCCGAGACGATAAGCGCGCCAACGAGATCGTCGTTCAGGTGCGCTCATTTCTGAAGAGGGCCAGCACAGAGCGGAGCGAGCTCGACCTCAACGCGGCGGTCGGCGAGGTGTTTCGGTTCCTTTCCGTGCAGGCCTTGACCTACGACGTTGCGCTCGCGACGGACCGATCGTCCTCGGATATTCGCGTAACTGCCGACAAAGTGCAGCTCCAGCAGGCTATTCTGAACCTGGTCATGAATGCCATCGAAGCGGTGGCCGATCTGCCGGAGGATCGGCGACGCATCGTCGGTCGAACCAGCCTTGCGGGCAATCAGGCCATGATCTCGATCGCAGATGCCGGCGACGGCATCTGCACAGAAAAGATAACCGAAATCTTCAAGCCGTTTTTCACAACCAAGGCGCAGGGGATGGGCATCGGCCTCTCGATCACGCGCACGATCATCGAGGCACATGGCGGGCGCGTCTGGGCCGACAACGCGCCGACCGGAGGCGCCGTCTTTCATATCAGCCTGCCGCTGGCCGCGGCGCGATCGTGAGTCGAGGCCTTCTGCCGCCAGACGTCAGCCATCGGATATGATGGTCACCATACCTCGGAGCGACCCATGACGCGCGACCGCCTGTTTCTGCTGGGTCCTGGGTTCGAGGACCCGACTTTTCCTGGACGCCGCTTCTATTGCTGGCATTGCGCGCTGATCGAGGGCGTGCTGGTCTCGTTTCCGCAACTCGCCGGCAAGCTCGACGTCGAGCGCATCCCGTGGCCACGCCCGCGGCAAGCCGTGATCGCGCTGGCCGGCGAGGAGAACCAGTCGTTGCCGCTGCTCGTGCTGGCGGTTGGAGCGACCTCGCCGCACCAGACCGGCAGCTATCAGGGCCGCGCGTTCATTGCTGACAAGGACGCCATCCTAGCCGCGCTCTCCGAACGCCACGGCTTTCCCGATCCGCATCCGTGAGGGGGAGAGCGCGTAGCCTGCAATCACGTCGCGAAACGAGGGAAAATTGACATTGCGTGTCGTCACTGTCGCCTCGCATAGTCGGCGCTGCAGGTAAGTCTGCAAGTAAGTCTGAAAGCCGCCCCTCATGTCACTCGCGCTTCCCGCCCTCATCGTCGTCGACGTCCAGCGTGCGTTCGACGAATGGGAGGCGGCGGGCAAGCGGCGCAATAACCCGGATGCAGTGGCACGTATTGCCGATCTCCTGACGGCGTTCAGAACCAGCGGCGCGCCGATCTTTCACATTCGTCATGAGGGCACCAAGCCGTCCTCCTCATTTCTGCCAACGAGCTCCGGATATGCCGTCAGGGACGAGGCACGCGAGCGGCCGGGCGAGATCGTGATCGTCAAGCGCGTCAACAGCGCCTTCATCGGCACCGATCTGGAAAGCCGCCTGCGCGCGGGCAACATCGGCACTCTCGTCATTTGCGGCGCCACCACCAATCATTGCGTCGAGACGACGACGCGGATGGCCGGCAATCTCGGCTTCGACGCGCGGCTGGTGCGCGACGCAACCTGGACGTTCGAGCGGGTCGGGCCGGATGGTGACAGACATTCTGCCGAGGAGATCCATGCGATGACGCTGTCGAACCTCAACGGCGAATTCGCGCGCATCGTCACCACCGATGACGTGATTGCATCATTCGCGGCAGAGTGAGGGCGGAGTTACGGCCACGCCCGAGATGCGACAATAAATCTCACGAGACGCACGCCGCCGCGCGAATCGGACGCCAATGAAACTGCGTCGTTTCGACGCCCGCACTGGGCGGAACGCGCCGGATGGCCAGGTGTTGTCACACGACATTCAACTGGAGTGATGACATGAAGTATCTCATTGTCGCGATGGCCGTCGGCGTTGCGGCGCTTGCCGGCGGATCGGCGGCGAACGCGGCCAATCATTCAAGCGCGAAACACACCGCGCCAGCCGCCCAGTTAACCGATATCAGCGCGCAGCACAGGCACCACCATCACGGCCATCGCCATCACTGGCGTCCTCACCACCATTACGGCTATCATCGTCCGCACTACCGGAGCTACGGCTATTATCCGCGGCACCACGGCTATTACGGCGGCGGACCGTACGGATATTACGGCGGCGGCGGTCCGAGCGTGACGTTCGGCTTCGGCGGCAGTCGCTGGTAAGACGAAAGGCCGCAACACGAAAGGCTCGCGAAATGCGGGCCTTTCTTTGCGCGCCAGCCTATCCCCGCAAGATCATCCCCGCCGTCTGCCGACCGCTCGCCAGCGCCGCTTCGACCGTGCCCATGTCGGCTCCGCGATAGAGCGCCTCGCCGGAGAACAGCACCGGACCGTCGGCGCGTGCGAGGATCGTCTGCGCCTCGCGCGTTCGCGGCGTTGCCCAGGAATAGGCGCCGCGGGCGTAGGGATCGTGCGCCCAGTTTGTCGCAACGGCCGCGACGAGCTCGCGCGCGAGGTCCTCACGCGAGAGACCGAAGACGGTCGCAAGCGAATCGAGCCCGGCATCGATCAACGCTTGCGGGTCGAGGCGCGACAGCGCTGCCGTGCGCGGGCCGCCGAACCATCCGGTCAGCGCGGGATGCCGGTTCGGATATTGCGTCCACCATACCGGGATGGCCTGGTCGGACAAAAGGAAGCTCATGTCCGCGAGCTCTTCCTTGCGCTCGCGCCACCATGGCCGCCTGAAGCGCAGCAGGATTTTTATCACGTTGCCGAAGCCGATGTCGTCGGCCGCCGCCGCCTTTGCGCGCGCGCGGCTCGGCAGCCTGATCTCGCGCAGCAACGGCAACGGAACAGTGAGGATCACGCGATCGCAGCCCTGCAGGCCGCCGCCGACACAGCGAACGGCGATCGCGCCGCCCTCCTCCTCGATCGCCGATACCACGCAGCCGAAGCGAAACATCACGCCAAGCTTGCGGCACTCGGCTGCCAGGAAGTCGATCATCCCACCATAGCCGCCCTTGACCCGCGCCTGCGGTGAGTGCCCGCCAGCCATCCATTCCTCGCGCAGCGCCAGCGTGGAGGCGCGCTCGGGATCGGCCGCATCGTAGCCCTCGACCATTCGCTCGATCACATGGCGCAGCCGCGCGTGCTCATCCCCGGCAAAATGCCGGCGCAGGAAATCGGCGACCGTGAGGTCGTCGTTCAATTCCCGAACCACGGCGTGCAGCTCAGCCTCATGCGGATCGTGGCGATCCTCGCGCACGATGTCAGCGCCGTCGAAGCCCCATCGCTCGCCCTCGATCTCCTGAAGGGACAGCCCGGCCTCACGCAGCAACGCGCGCGTGACCGGCGCCTCGCCGTGCACGAATTCGGCGCCGCCGTCGGCGCGGTAGCCGAACTCCGAAGCAGGCAGCGGATGGATGCGGCCGCCGCAGCGCTCGCGCGCCTCCAGGATCGTCACGGTCCTGCCCGCGCGCGCCAGCTCGCGCGCCGCCATCAGGCCGGCCGCGCCGGCACCGACGATGACGATATGCTCTGATGTTGCCGACATCTCGGTGCTGCTACTTGCCCACGGCCTGCGGATCGTTCTGGATCAGATAGCGCAGCAGCAGGACGCCGCCGCCGAGATCCCGCGTGCTCTCCAGCCTCATCGCGCTCAGCGGTGCACGCCGGTCGCCGTCGGAGTCCGTGGAATCGAACACGAAGGGCGCGCCCTTGGCGCCGTCGATCGCGGGACTGAGGATCAGGTTGAACTCGTCGATCAGGCCGGCACGCAGGAACGCGCCGTTGGCGACGCCCCCGCCCTCCACCAGCAGGCGCTTCACGCCGAGTTCGCGATTGAGAATGTCCAGCGTCAGCGCGAGATCGATCTCGGAGTTGCCGGCAAAGATATAGGACACGCCCTCGCCGCGGAGCCCCGCGAGATGCGAATCGGGGACACTCTCGGTCAGCACGACGACGATCGGATCGCCGCCGATATCGGAGCGGCCCCAGCCGATCTTGCCCTTCGCATCGAGCACGACGCCATAGGTTTTCGCGTCGCGTCGCGCGAACCAGTTTTCACGCGGAAAGTTCGCGTCCGCCGTCGTGGGATAGGGCTCGCCCTTGGCGAACTCCGAGCCGGTGACGCGGCCGATCACCCAGGCATCGCCGCCGAGCTCGTCGTGGATCTTCTCGAACCAGTCCGTCCCTGCCCCCTTCGGGCGCCAGCGGCTCGGATGGGTGCGGCCGTCCAGACTCGAATGCATCAGGCAAATGACGTAAGGCTTCATGCGCATCTCCGGGCCGCGCTCAGGCCGCCGGCTCATTGTCCTTCTCGCTCCCCGTGGCGCGATCGTTCAGGATCAACGCGAGGGGATTGAGCTTTGGCGGCGCGACGAGTTTCAGCGTGTTGGTGTCGCGATGGTTGAACGGCGCGCCGCGCACGAACAACTCGGTCTGGATCAGATAGGTCCAACTGCCGTCGTCGTTGAAGGTGATGTCGCAGCGGTAAGCATCGGTGCGGAACGCTTGTTCCAGAAAATCAGTCGAGCAGATCCCGTAAGCGGTGTCGCCGCGCTTGGCGGTCACGGAGATCTCCTTGTCGTCCGGCCCGGCCTTGCCCGATGCCAGCAGCACCTGCCCGCGCGGGATCGCCAGCGTCTGCATGATCAACCCAGTCGCGGGCTCCCACAACCAGTAGCCGACCTGATCGTGGAAGGTGATGTCTTCCTCGGGCGTGTTGATGTGGATGTGATAGCGCAGCCCATAGAGCAGCTGCGGCCCGTTGGCTTGCGGATCGATCGGGTCCATCCGGATGCGCTCGATGAAGGTCCGCCGCTCCGGCCCCTCCGCCTTCGGATTGATGTCGATACCTTTGTCGGCCTGCCAGCTGCCGGCGAGACGGCGGAGCGGGCCGAGATTGGCAAGGCCGTCGGGGGAGACGTCCTCGGGCTCGGTGAAGATATCGGCGGGAAGGGGGAGCATGGGTGTCCTTGCGTCATTGCAAGGCAGCAATAGCATGAGAGCGCGGGCGTGGCTCGCTCTCAAGGCTCACAATCGCGAATGGACATCCGCGCCACGCGCAGACGATCCATGACGCGAAGCGGAGCCGAACCTCCTCAGTTCGGCTCCGCCGCCAGGGCGCTTAGTGGCGGTGGTCGCGGACCTCAGGTTGATTGCGGTCGTCCCGGACGATGGCCATTGCGTTCGAGGGTGTCACCACGTTCGCCAATGCAATCGCTGCGAGAGCCACGAGGATGGAGTTGCGCATCAGTGTTTCCTTTGTCTGGTGGACCACTGCGCCCGGTGATGATCGATGCGCTAACGGTCGAGCCATCGTCCGATCGGAGGAGATGTGGGGCGGCGATCATGCTTCGGCTACACCCGGTTGCGACATCGCCGTGCGGCTGAAGTCGCACAGCAGCAACGCAGTCGAGAGGATAACGACACGCAACGAAGCGTAACGACAACGTCATGACCATGTCTTTCCAGATGTGAGCAGGACGGTTGCATGTGAGGAAAGATATGGCTGGAAGCTCGAATGCGGCCATCCTTCGAGGCGCGGTCGGCCGGACCTCTGCGCGGACGGCGCCGGAACCTGTCGAAATGATCATTCCGCGGTGATCCAGAACCTATCCTCGTTCGTTCCCAGACCCACAGATCGCTTGTCGAGGCGCTATGATCGCTGCTATCCGAGCTTTAGATGCGCCAATCCGGGTGAAGGCTGGTTTTCCCCGGAGGATTGAAGCGCGGCTGTCGACTGGCACGAGCAAAGGGCCGAACACAAAAGTGGACTGGGCTGATCTGATCGGACGCGTCGCCTCGGCCGGAGACCGGGAGGCCTTCAAGCGCCTGTTCGAGCATTTCGCGCCACGCATCAAGGGACTGATGCTGAAGGCCGGGTGCAGTTCAGACGAGGCGGAGGAGATTGCTCAAAACACCCTGATCGCCGTCTGGCGGAAGGCAGGTCAGTTCGATCCTGCGACGGCCGGGGCCGCGGCATGGATATTCACCATCGCGCGCAATCTGCGCATCGATTTGTTCCGCAGCAGGGCGCGGGCAGACCGCCTGCGGGGCACCTCTGAGCTTCCCGAGACACCGGACCCCGCCGAACCCGCGGATGCCGTCATGTCCCGCGTGCAGGACGCAGCGCGGATCAATTCGGCCGTCAAGCAGCTCTCGATGGAGCAATCCATGGTGGTGAGGTTGTCGTTCATCGAGGAGAAGCCGCACCCGGAAATCGCGAGCCTGCTCGGCATTCCGCTCGGAACGGTCAAATCGCGAATCAGGCTGGCGATGAACCGCTTGAGAGACATATTGGACGAAGAAGCATGACCATCAGCCATCATCCGCCGGAAGATCTTCTGGCCGACTTTGCGGCCGGCAGGTTGGAAGAAGCCCATCAATTGGTGGTGGGTGTGCATGTTGCTGGTTGCGCACGGTGCGGCCGGTTCGTGCAGGCCATCGAGCAACTTGGCGGCTTGGCGCTTGAAGATGTCGAGCCGGTGCCGGTCGCATCGGATGCGTTCGAGCAGGTGATGTCGCGCATTCACGACGCTCCTGAAGAGCGAGCGGTGCGGACTGCCCACGTCGCTCGCGGCAGCGAGCAGGATGTTCCGGCGGCACTGCGAAACTACCGCATCGGCAAGCGCAGGCGCATCGCTCCAGGTCTGAGCATGCGACCGATCGAGCTGTCCGGTTCGGGGACGGCGCGGGCATTTCTGCTTCGCTCCGCGCCGGGGAGCCGCATGCTCGAGCACACGCACACGGGCACCGAACTGACCCTCGTGCTCGAGGGCAGCTTCAGCCACGAGGGCGGCCGGTTTGGTCCGGGTGATTTCGACTATGGCGACGACGAGATCGACCATCGGCCTGTGGTGGGCAACGAGGGTCCATGTGTTTGCCTCGTCGCAATGACGGGCGACCTGCGCATGAACGGCCTGCTCGGCAGGTTGATCGGGCCATTCGTGCGGCTTTGATCCGCTCGCCTCCTTCTTCCGCCGGGTGATCCGAACGCGAGCCCGGAGCGTTTCGAAGGAAACGCAAGGGAGACAGGTCATGGCCGGCTTAAGCCTGACACGACAGGCGCAGAGCGAAACATTGCCCGAACTGCTGGCATGCGTTTCGGCGGGCGACACCCGGGCCTTCGCAGCGCTGCATATGCTGACGCGGAGCAGGCTGCGCAGGACTGCGCTCGCCGTCGGAACTCCGCCCCACGACATCGAGGACATTCTTCAGGAAACCTATCTGAAGATCTGGCGCAACGCGGGTCGGTTCGACGGCGACCGCGCTTCGGCGATGACCTGGATGTCCGCCATCGCGCGGAATACCGCCATCGACCATCTGCGGGTCAGAAGACTGCCGACTCACGAGCTGGACGAGGCGCTTCTGGTTCCGACAATAGCTGATCAGCCGTCGATCGACGATTTCGACTACGCCCGCGCCGAACCAATCGCACGCAGCGTGCTGGCTCGCTTGCCGGAAGACCGCCGAAGGCTGGTGGCGCTGGCCTATCTCGAGGGCGAGAGCCGCGCGAGCTTGTCGCGGCGCTTCGGTGTGCCCGTCGGCACCATCAAGACCTGGCTGCACCGAACTCTTCTGGCGGTACGCAAGGACTGTCTTGCCGCATCGGCTGCAGCCTGAAGCAGGCGAGGACCCCGCGCGTGGCCGCAGAGATCATCGAATTCCCCAACCGTGGATACCAGGACCCGCTCGTAACCTCCGTTGCGAGGCTCGAGCAGATGGTAAAAGAGGTCGACCGTCTGGTAGCCGAGCAGCCCGCGGACGGGCTCGGTCAACTGCTCGTCGTCATGGAGCGCTTCGGTGATCGACTGGTCGATCTTGCGCACCTCGTGCTTGACGACGATGCCAAGCGGAATGTCCAGATCGCGTTCACGTCGCTCTCCGACAAGATCGCGGCGACCAGAGACGCCTTTGACGACGGAGCGACGGATCTCTGAATTCGGCGCCACGCTCCCCCGTTCGACGCCATGAGGTCAGCTCTGCGGCCGATCCTAATTGAAACGGAGCAACGAGATGTTCAGCAAGGTCGCAAAACCCACCCAGCCGGCATAGGGAATGAAAAGCGTCGCTGCCAGCCGATCGTTCGCCCATTGACGCCAGACAAAGGCAAGGATCACGGCGAACAGCGCAACAATGACGCCGAGCGCCACGTCCATGCGATGAAGCGAAAAAAAGATGGGAGACCATGCAAAGTTCAGGATCATCTGCAGGCTCCATAATCGCATCGCCGTTCCGCGCGGCTCCGCCTCGAAGGTGCGGAATCCCGCAACGGCGATCATGAGGAACAGAGCCGTCCAGACCGGTGCGAAGGCCGCATCCGGCGGATTGAAGGATGGCTTGTTGAGCGCCGCGTACCACGCTCCCGGACGGTTCAGGACCCCGATCAAAATCCCCGCAGCAGGAACCAGAAACAGGAAAGCGGCGCATCGGTACCATCTGCCGCGCTTACGGTCGCCATCTTGCTGCAGCGCTCCGTCGTGTGTCCCATCCATGATCAATGCGCCATCCTTTGAGCGACGAGAAATCCCGTCCAGGCGCTGACACCGGCGAGGAAGGATCCCCAGCACACGTCGGCAAGAGTGAGCCCCGTCGACCAATTCCTCAGCGTGGCCTGGTTGGTCAGATCGTAGGTGGCATAAGTGAAGCAGCCCAACATCACGCCGGACGTGAAGGCCCGCAGAGCGCCGCCATCTTGCTGAGCCGGCAGCACCGCGAACCAGATCAGGCCGACGGGATACGCCAGATAAAACACTGCGGCGGCGGCGAGGTCCGGCTCCGAGCGCAACATGTCGCCCAGCACCGGGCGGTAAAGTCTCTCAACCATGGTCTTGAGCCAGACCATGTCGAGCGCAACGAAGGTCGCAGCCACCGACAGATATGTGAAAAGCAGGCTCATGTCCGGTCTCCCCTCCGGTGCTGTCGAAACCGGTTTGACAAAGGCAGCGCCTGTAAACGACGTGAGCCCTTCGCTGGATCACGCTGCGCCCCCGTTCCGCCTTGCCGCGCAACCCTGTCAGGCCCTTGAACCTGATCGTGCGGCGCCGGAACTCCGATCATTGCGGCGCCTTCTTGGGCGGCCGTGGAAAGAAAGCGCTGGTGCGTGACTGATAGTCCCGATACCGGCGGCCACGGGATCGAAGCATCTGAGCTTCGAGCGGGGGTATTCCGGTCACGTGCACGAGTATCCAGTACATGATCGCCGGCGCGATCAGGCTCGCCCAGCCCCATGCGTAGCCCGGCGACAGCGCGATGACCGGGTAGGCGAGCCACCCGAGCCATTCGAAGAAATAATTCGGATGACGCGACCAGCGCCAAAGCCCGACATCGCAAACCAGGCCCGCGTTTGCCTTGTCCCGCTTGAAGCCTCGCAATTGCTCGTCGGCGATCGCCTCGCCCGCAACGGCCGCAAGCATGATGGCGGCGCCGACATAGTCCTGAACTCCCAGGGCTGCCCGTGGAGCGTGTGCAGCGAGGAAGACCGCAAATGGCAGCGGCACCGAGACGAAGGCCTGCGACTGCAGGAACGCGAACATGCGACGCGGCGCCTGTGAGCCCCATTCCCGCGCATAGCTTGCATATCGCGGATCGTCGATACCCGCCGCGGCGCGGCGGGCGATATGCGTCCCGAGCCTCGCCGACCAAAGCAGCACGAGCCCGCCCACGAGCATCTGGCGCACTGGCAGCGCCTCGGCGAACGGCAAAAGGGCCGCCACTGCCCCGACGATACCGATGGAGTAGGTCCAGATCGTATCGACCCACCCGGAATTGCCGGTTCGCTGCTGAACGATCCAGGCCAGCCCCATCAATAGCGAAAGGGCAAGCGCGATGCCGGCGACGATCAGTATTTGGCTGAAATCCATGCCTCACCATACGCAAACTCGGATCCTTACGTCCGCCCCGTGCCCCGGTTTCGCGGGTGATCCACGCTGTCCGCTGGAACGTTTCCTCAAGCGCATGTGGTCGGGTCAGCTATGAGAGCTGTCCTGAGCCGGGCGACGGACGACATTGGCCCGAATCCGGATGTTCCGGCCGTCGCTGGTGGTATTAGGGGGCGACAAAGCATGCGTTTGGCGGTGATCGGGACGGGAATTGCCGGCAATGCCGCCGCATGGCTCCTGTCCGAACGTCATGCCGTGACCGTCTACGAGCGCGAATTGCGACCGGGTGGACACAGTCATACAGTGCGGGTTGACTACGATGGCGAAGAGATCGACGTCGACATCGGCTTCATCGTGTTCAACGAGCCGAACTACCCGGATTTGACGTCTCTGTTCGCGCACCTGGGTGTGAAGACCGAGGAGACATGCATGAGCTTCGCGATGTCGGCCGACCATGGTCGATTTGAGTGGCGGGGCGGCGGCGAGACCTTCCTGCAGGTCGCCTCCGGCCTGTTTGCCCAGCCGCGTAACCTCTTCTCCCCGTCGTATTTTCGCATGCTGGCCGAGGTCCGCCGCTTCAACAAGGAAAGCGTCTCCGACTTGCGGACTGGCCAACTCCAGAACCTCACACTCGGCGAATATCTGCGCAAGTCAGCGTTCAGCCCGCGCCTGTTCAGCGATTATCTGGGACCGATGGGGGCCGCCATCTGGTCGTCGCCCTCGGCCGAGATCCTCGCCTTTCCCGCCGAAAACTTCATCGCCTTTTTCGACAATCACCGGCTGTTGCATCTGGATCGGCCGCTCTGGCGGACCGTCCGGGGCGGCAGCCGGCGCTATGTCGAGAAGCTCACGGCCAGGTTCAAGGCCAGCATCCGGCTCGGCTGCGCGGTGACGTCGATCCATCGCAACGAGCACGGTGTGACGATCCGCGACAGTCACGGCCATCAGGACTCCTACGACGCTGTCGTGATGGCCTGTCACAGCGATCAGGCTCTGGCGATGCTGTCGGATGCCGACCCGCGCGAGAGATCCATTCTCGGCGCAATCCGTTACGCTCCAAACACGGCCTATCTGCACCGCGACATCAGCCTCATGCCGAAACGCCGCAACGCATGGGCATCCTGGAACTTCTTGCGCTGGCGACGCGAAGCGCCTGCCCAGAACGACGTCGCGGTGACTTACTGGATGAACCGGCTGCAGGGCATCGACGACAGCAAGCCGCTATTCGTCAGCCTCAATCCCCCTTGCGAGCCGGCGCCTCATCTCACTTTCGGCAAGTTCACTTTCGCGCATCCACAATATGACGCAAGCGCGTTCGCCGCGCAGAGGAAGCTCCCCGAAATCCAGGGACGCCGCCGTACCTGGTTTTGCGGCGCGTGGACCGGCTACGGATTCCATGAGGACGGCTTGCGCTCGGGCATCGCCGTCGCCGAGGCACTTGGCAGCGCGGTGCCGTGGCGAGGGTCCGGCGCGTTGCTGGCGCAGGCTGCTGAGTAGACCATGTTGCAACCGGGCGCTCCAGAACGAACAGCGACGTTATCTGCAGCCGCGCTCTACCTGGGCCGGGTGATGCACGCACGCATGCGGCCCGTGCACCACAGGTTCGCTTACCGGGTCATGAGCCTGCTCATCGACCTCGACCGGCTTGATGAAGCGGATCGCCAGTCTCGCCTGTTCGGCGTCAATCGCGCGTCAGTCTTCAGCTTTCACGAATCCGATCACGGCAAGCGTGACGGCGCCTCCTTGAGCAGCCATGTGCGAGGCCTGGCCGAACAGCACGATATTAATCTGTCGGGAGGGCGCATCCTCCTTTTGTGCTATCCGCGGCTCTTCGGCTACGTGTTCAATCCGCTTTCGATCTACTTCTGTTATGGCAGCAGCAGCAATCTTGCGCTGCTGATCTACGAAGTCCGCAACACTTTTGGCGAAATCCATTCCTACATCCTTCCGGTCGAGGACACTGCTGCCGGCGGTGCCATACGACAATGCCAGGCGAAGGAGTTCTACGTCTCGCCATTCATGGAGATGCAAACGCAGTATCGCTTCAGCATTGCTCCGCCCGACCATCAAGTGAAGGTCAGAATCGTGCAGAGCGATGAGCACGGTGCTATATTTACAGCTGCATTCTCTGGACAACGTCGCCCGCTGACCAGCCGCTCGCTGTTGGCGACGCTCGTCACCCTGCCACTTCTCACCTTCAAGGTCGTCGCGGCCATTCATTGGGAAGCGATCCGGCTTTGGCTGAAAAATGTTCCTTTCGTTCCCCGTCCGAACCAACCCTGAATGTGAAGCCATGGACCTCGCAGCCACTCACCAGACTGCTCGCTTCGATGACGTTCCCTTGCTCGCGCGGCTCGCGCTGCGGCTTGCGTCGCGGCTCAAGCTCGGCACCGTGGATGTTCGCCTTCCCGACGGCAGAACGGTGGTGTTGCGGGGAACGCATCCGGGGCCGTCGGCGACCATCGAGCTCAACAGTTACGCCTTCGCGCGAAGCCTGGTGCTGGGCGGCGATATCGGCATGGCCGAGGCATACGTTCGAGGCGATTGGAGCACGCCGGATCTCTCCCAGCTGCTTTACGTGTTCTGTCTGAACGACGATCTGGTCGACAGCGCTTTCGCCGGCAATGCACTGGTCCGGCTTTGCCGGCGCGCGCTGCATCGGTTGCGCCGAAACACGCGACTGGGATCGCGGCTGAATATCCACGCCCATTATGATCTTGGCAACGCGTTCTTTGCGGCCTGGCTCGATCCGAGCATGACCTACTCGTCGGCATTGTTTTCGCCCGAGGCGACCGACCTGCTCGCCGCTCAACGGCACAAATATGCCCAACTCGCGCAGGCGATCGAGCTACGGCCCGGCCATACCCTGCTGGAGATCGGCTGCGGCTGGGGCGGCTTTGCCGAATATGCCGCCAAGACTTGCGGCGCCAAGGTCTTGGCGCTCACCATCAGCAAGGAGCAACACGCATTCGCCAGCCGGCGAATCCACGAAGCCGGGCTCGGCGACAATGTCGAGGTCCGGTTGCAGGATTATCGCGATCAGGACGGGCAGTTCGACCGTATCGCCTCGATCGAGATGATCGAGGCCGTCGGCGAGCCGTTCTGGCCGACGTACTTCAATCAACTGCACCAGCGGCTCAAGCCGGGCGGTCTTGCCGGAATCCAGGCGATCACCGTCCGTGACGAGCTCTTTGACAGCTACCGGCGGCGCGTGGACTTCATCCAGAGATACATTTTTCCGGGCGGGATGCTGCCTTCGCCGAATGTCTTGCGCGCGCTCGGCGAACGCGTGCAGATGCCTCTCATCCGCGAGCGGGTCTTTGGACAGGACTACGCCAAGACGCTCGCGGTCTGGCGAGCGAGTTTCGGCCATGCCTGGACGGACCTGACCTCACTCGGGTTCGACGAGCCGTTCCGGCGGCTGTGGGAATATTACCTCTGCTACTGCGAGGCGGGTTTCAGGGCCGAAAAGATCGACGTCCGACAGCTGGTCTTCGCGCGCCGGAGCTGACGTCGCTGACGTTTCCGGCGTGAACGAACCCTCAAGCCGCTTCCGACGTTGATCGCGCACGCTGTTCGAGCACGCCGATCGTCGAGACCAAATTGTCGCGTCTCGCGCGAAGATTAAGCGCAAGAAGCGGATATGTCGGCTGAAGCACGTCAAACACCCCTGCTCTCGCCTCTTCCTCGAGAATGTCGGTGTTGATGAGCCGAACGCGCCACCACAAATCGGCGACCAACGCATCGAGCCGGAGTTCGCCGGCAGCACCAGAACGGGACATTTCTTGCATCACTTGCCTCAACCTGAAACGGCCTCTCTTCCAAGGCCAGACTTTGGTCCTGGCTGAGCAAGCAGAGTGCCAGCAATGGGCGGGCGCGATCTGGTCCGCAATGGATTGCTGCGCGAGCCAGCTGGTCAAGGCTTGGCGCTCAAGGCTTGGCGCTCAAGGCCTGGCGCTCAAGGCCTGGCGCTGGAGAAGATGTTGCCCGTGGAGAGCGAAAATGGTGCCCAGGGGCGGAATCGAACCACCGACACTGCGATTTTCAGTCGCATGCTCTACCAACTGAGCTACCTGGGCGTGCTCCAAAGAGGGGCCAAAGCCCATCGAGCGGGCGGTTTATAGTGGGCTGAAGGCTGCCTGTCCACCCACGCTTCGCCGATGGCTCCGCGGGGCGCGGCCCGGCTGTGCACAAGGTCGGGCGGGCTTGCCGGAGCTGGCGTGCGGCGCGTTCAGCATCCACCTAGAATATTGATATTACTTGTTTATTCTTCCCCATCTGCCTCGTCATCCCGGCCGGGAATGACGTAGGAGCCTTTCAGCCAGCGGTTCAGATCGACGTCGCGGCAGCGAGACGAGCAGAACGGGCGGGTGGCCTCGGACTGCGGCTTGCCGCAGATCGGGCAGGTTTTGAGGGGGCTTGCGGGCTTTTTCACCTGGTCGTCCATAGGGTGCTCAGCTTACGCGAGGTGAGAGAGTTCAAGAGCCTGTCGCCAAAGGGGTTCCTCCGGCGGAAGTGCAGGCGTTCCGGCCAGATTCCTGCGGGGCAATTCTACTGTGCATGGGGTTGTTTTCGCGATTTTTGCAGGAGCGGCTTTTCGGCTCACACGGCGGTGGCGTTGAGCCAGCCGAAGCGGATCGGGAAACCTTCGCCGCCGAGCAGCGTGGTGGTCTCGTAGAGCGGCAGGCCGACGACGTTGGTGTAGGACCCCACCATCTTGACTACGAACGAGCCGGCGATGCCCTGCACGGCGTAGCCGCCGGCTTTGCCGCGCCACTCGCCGGAGCCGATATAGGCCTGGATGTCATCCTCCGAGAGGCGCTTGAAGCGGACGCGGGTCTCGACCAGGCGCTGGCGGAAGGCCTCGCGCGGCGTCACCAGGGTGATCGCGGTGTAGACGCGGTGGTTGCGGCCCGACAGCAGCCGCAGGCACTGCGCGGCCTCGTCAACGAGGTTGGCCTTGGGCAGGATGCGGCGGCCGACCGCCACCACCGTGTCGGCGGAGAGGATGAAGGCGCCACGCAGCTCGTCGTCGAGCTGCACCGATTTGAGTGCCGCATCCGCCTTGGCCCGCGCGAGACGATTGGCGCAGGCGCGCGGCAGCTCGCCCCGCTTCGGCGTCTCGTCGACGTCGGCGGGCCGGAGCGCGTCCGGCTCGATGCCGGCCTGGTTGAGCAGCGACAGGCGCCGCGGCGAACCGGAGGCGAGAACGAATTTGGGGCGGCCGAGCATCAGGTGATTTGGGGAATGAAGCAGGGGGTGAATTGCGCGCGGAACCTATCGGACGGGGGCTGATTTCACAACCCGGGAACCCGGACTTTACTGATTCGACGGGTACAGGATGCGTGTGCCTGCAGTCTGTGACGCGGGTGTTACGGGCACCGAATGCTACCCGTTCGCCGCGCCCACCTTCGAAAATCGCCGGCGGATGCGCAGCAGGAGCTGGTCGCAGACGTCGCGATAGGCAGCCAACTTCTGGTCGCGGCTGCCTTCCATGGTGGTGGGATCCTGCGTCGGCCAATACTCGACGTCGGCGGCGAGCGTGCGGGTCAGCTCCAGCGCCTTGTGATGCGCCTCCGGCGACAGCGTGATGATCAGGTCGAAATTCAGCCCCTCCCAGTCCTCCAGCTCCTCGAAGGTCTGCGGCTTGTGGGTGGAGATGTCCTGGCCGAGCTCGGCCATCACAGACACCGCGAACGGATCGAGCTCGCCGCGCCTGGCACCGGCCGACTTCACATAGAGGCCTTGCGGAAACATGTGCCGCAGCAGGCTCTCCGCCATCGGCGAGCGCACGCTGTTCATTGCGCAGGCGAACAGCACCGATTGCGGATCGCGTGCGCGTGGCGGACCCGCCATCGCGCTTAACCCTTCCAGTGCAGGACGGTAATGAGCGTGAACAGCCGGCGCGAGGTCTCGAAATCGACCCGCACCTTGCCCTTCAGCCGCTCCTGCAGCGTGCGCGAACCCTCGTCATGGATGCCGCGGCGGCCCATGTCGATGGCCTCGATCTTGTCCGGCGTCGCCGTGCGGATCGCCTGGTAGTAGCTGTCGCAGATCATGAAATAGTCCTTCACGATCCGCCGGAACGGCGTCAGCGACAACAGATGCGCGACCACCGGCGTGCCGTCCTCGCGGCGGATGTCGAACATCAGCCGGCTGCCCGTGATGCCGATATGCAGCGTGAACGGCCCCTTCCCGTTGGCGCCCTCCGGCGCGAACAGATTCTGCTCGATCAAATCGTAGATCGCGATCGCGCGCTCATGCTCGATGTCGGGCCCGGAACGGCCGATCGAGTCCTCGTCGAGCGTGACGCCCACGATGCGATTGGTCGAGTCGTCCTGTTCGGGCGGCTGGGTCATGACAAATTGAGGCGCAATCCAATCGAGCGCGAATGGGCATCTAGCCCCTCCGCCTTGCCGAGAATCATCGCGGCCGGACCGAGCGCACGCAGCTGATCCGGGCCGCATTTCAGGATCGAGGTACGCTTGAGGAAATCGTGCACCGAAAGCCCCGACGAGAATCGTGCCGAGCGCGCCGTCGGCAGCACATGGTTGGAGCCGCCGACATAATCGCCGATCGCCTCCGGCGTATGCGGCCCGAGGAACACGGCGCCCGCGTTGCGGATCCTTGCGGCGAGCGCATCGGGATCTTGCGTCATGATCTCGAGATGCTCGGCGGCAATCGCATCCGCGAGCGGAATGGCGTCGTCGAGGTTCTTCACCATGATGATGGCGCCGAAATCGGCCCACGAGGCGCTGGCGATCGCGGCGCGCGGCAGCGTCTTCAACTGCGCCTCGACGGCCTTTTCGACATCGGCGGCAAGGCGCGCGGAATCGGTGATCAGGATCGACTGCGCGCTGGAATCGTGCTCGGCCTGGGCCAGCAGGTCGGCGGCAATCCAGTCCGCATTGCCAGTGTCGTCGGCGATGACAAGCACCTCCGAGGGACCGGCGATCATGTCGATGCCGACCTTGCCGAACACCAGCCGCTTTGCCGCGGCGACATATGCGTTGCCGGGTCCGACGATCTTGGCGACGGGCGCGATCGTCGCGGTGCCATGCGCGAGCGCGGCAATCGCCTGCGCGCCGCCGACGCGATAGATCTCGGTGACGCCGCCAAGCTTTGCTGCCGCCAGCACGAGCGGATTGAGCTTGCCGTCGGGCGAGGGCACCACCATGACGAGGCGCGCCACGCCGGCGACCTTTGCCGGCACTGCATTCATCAGCACCGAGGACGGATAGGCCGCGGTCCCGCCCGGCACGTAGAGGCCGGCGGATTCGATCGCGGTGTAGCGCCAGCCGAGCTCGACGCCGAGCTGATCGGTGAAGCGCTCGTCCTTCGGCATTTGGCGGCTGTGATAGGTCTCGATGCGATCGCGCGCGAGCTTGAGCGCATCCAGCGTCGCTGCATCGCAGGCTTTCACCGCGGCCTCGATCTCGGCGGCGGTGACGCGCAGGCCGGATGCATCGAGCGTCAACCGGTCGAACTTTGCCGTGGCCTCGAGCAGGGCGGCGTCGCCCCGCTTCGCCACGTCGTCGACGATGGCACGCGCGGCCGCCTCGACGTCTGCCGAGGCCTCGCGCTTGGCGGCGAGGAAGGCCCCGAATCGCTGGTCAAAATCGGCGCTGCTGCGGTCGAGACGAACGGGCATCTTGGCTTCTAACTGGTTTTTGGGGGCGCGGTTTGGCTCACCAGGCCCCTGCTCAATGGCGCGGCGGGGAAGCTGCGTCAACCCTTGGGCCGGGCCGTTCCCCTCCGGCGTCGCCTGACGAGCGCGGGATGCGTGGCCTTGGGATGCCACTCACCCCTCGCCTTCAGCCTCCAACCCCGTCCCCAGCTGATCCGCTCCCAGATCAGTCAGCTCGCATTCCAGGCATTCGACGTCGAGGCGGATGGCGCCGCCTTGGGCAAACAGCAGCAGCGCGCTCCCGCCGGGGGCGTCCTGGCCGTGGAATTCGATGCCGACGAGGTCCAGGACAGTGTCCGGCGCGTCGAGGTCGATGTTGCGCGACTTGCAGGCGAGCACGCGGTCGAAACGGAGGGCGGCCACCAGCCTGCGCTGCTCGGCCTCGCCGTCCAGCGTCTGCTCCCAGTCCAACCGGCTCATGCCGACGACCAGCCGCTTTTCGCTTTGCCGCCAGATGATGTCCGAGGGCTGCACGCGGGCGTCCTGGACGTGCGCCGAGATCACGGAGAGGTCGTCGGCGTCGAGTGCGATCAGTTTGAGCTGGGGAGACATCGACGGCGCTTTCTGCTTCGGGCGGACGGGCTCAACGCGCGCGGGCGGCGAAATTTCCCTAGAACTAACGCCCCACTGGACTAGAGGCTATTGATATCCTCCATCTCCAGCACCTTTCGCGGATACCCCTCCCGCGCAACCCGGATCATGGCGCGGCCGATCTGCTCGGTCGAGGTGACGAGCCGCGGCGAGAGCCGGCGCAGCACCGACCACAATGGCCAACTTGCTGCATACACGGCCTGCACCCACGCGGTCTTGGAGCGGGCACCGTGGAGCGGTTGGATCGCACCCGGCCGGAACATGTAGGCCCCCTTGAACGGCAGCTTGAGCAGATCGTTCTCGGTCTTGCCCTTGATCCGCGCCCATATCCGCGAACCCTGCTCGGTAGAATCAGTGCCGGCGCCCGTGACATAGACGAATGTCATCTGCGGATTGAGCCGTGCCAGCGCGGTCGCCGCTGCGAGCGTGATGTCATAGGTCAGACGACGGTAGCGCTCCTCGCTCATGCCGATCGAGGAGACGCCGAGGCAGAAGAAGCAGACGTCGAAGCCGGTGAGCTGCGCTTCGATCGCCGAGTAGTCCGTGAAATCGCCGTGCGTGATCTCCGTGAGCTTGGCGTGGCGCACGCCGGTCGGGCTGCGGCCGACCACGAGCACGCGATCGATGCCGGCATCGATCAAGCATTCGCGCAAGACGCCCTGCCCGACCATGCCAGTCGCGCCGAAGATGATGATCTGCATCGGGACCTCCCCGACAGGCTCGCGGCTCATGCGGCGGCCGCGATCTCGTCGAAGGATATACCGGTCAACGTCGCCGAGACATCCCACAGCATGGCTGCCGAGGCGAAATCCTTTGCCTGCGGCATGATCTTCGCCGGCCGCGGTGGCCCCTTCAATTCGTAAAACCCGTTCGGGCCGTAGTAGCCGCCGGGCTCCGCTGCCGGCCAGGTCGCCGCCAACAAAGTCGGCAGCGCGCCTTCCGCGGCAGACTGGCTAATGAAGGGCTGCAGCCACCGGCTCACCCGCGATTGGAACGTGTTCGCACCCGGCCCGTTCGCAATCAGATCGGTCCGCGCGTAGCCGGGATGGGCGGCAAGGCTCGTCAGACCCCAGCCTGCGGCGAGGCTGCGGCGCTGCAACTCCAGCGAAAACATCAGCATCGCCAGCTTGGACTGGCAATAAGCCCGCCACGGACGATAGGAATGCCTAGCCTGCAGATCGTCGAAATTGATCGAACCTGAGCGGTGCGCAAGGCTCGAGAGGTTGACGACCCGGGCCGCCTTCGCCCGGCGAAGCTGCGGCAACAGCTGCGCCGTCAGCGCGTAATGACCGAGATAATTGGTGCCGAGCTGCATCTCGAAACCATCCGCCGTCTGCTGCCGCTTCGGCAGCGCCATCACGCCGGCATTGTTGACGAGCAGGTCGAGCTGCTCGTTGCCGGCGGCAAAGCGCCTGGTAAAATCGGCGACGGAGGCGAGGCTGGCGAGGTCGAGATGCTCATAGGCGATCAGCGCATTGGGAAAGCGCTCGCAAATGCCCTCGATCGCGCGCATGCCCTTTGCGTCGTTGCGCCCCGTGAGTATGACAATGGCACCGGCGCCCGCCAGCGCCATCGCGGTTTCGTAGCCGAGGCCGCCCGTCGCTCCGGTCACGACGGCAGTCTTGCCGCTGAGGGAGGGGATGTCTGCCGTGGTCCAGTCGGTCATGCCATAGCTCCGTCGGGGCTGGGAAAGGGCCCCGCGACGGGTCTAAATGTGCACTGGGTGCAACTTTGCAAGTGGTGAAATGATTTGAAGCTTTCGAAGGTCGCCGGGAAATCAGTCGACAGGCGCACCAAGCCGTTGCCGGCAGGAGCAAAATCCGCCGATGGCACCGGCCTGCGCCAGCGTAAATTGCAAGCGACCCGCGAGCGGTTGACCCGCGGGGCGATGGCACTCTTCCTGGAGCGCGGCTTCGAGGCCACGACCATCGACGATATCGCTGCCGCTGCGGAGGTGTCGCGACGCAGCTTCTTCCATTATTTCGCCTCGAAGGAGGACGTGGTCGCGGCCTGGCAGGAAGGCGCCGCGGCCGCGCTGGTCGCGGAGGTCGTGGCGCGGCCGGCGGGCGAAACCATGCTGAGCGCGGCGGAGAACGCGATCGCGGCGACGCTCAAGCGGATCGATCCGGCCGAGGCCGCGGCCATGTCGCGGCTCAAGCGCGATAATCCCGCGCTTCAGTCGCGCGACCAGCTCAAATACGAGAAGCTCGAGCGAGCGTTGGCCGAAGGGCTCGCCCAGCGCGCCAGAACCAAATCGGACCGGCTGAAGGCGCGGCTCGTCGCCATGATCGCCACCGGCGCGATGCGCGTCGGCGGCGAGAGCTGGATCGGCGGAGGGGCGCGGGAGAAGCCGGAAGCTTTCGTCAAGCGCACCTTCGATGCGATCAGGGCGATATTGGCGTGAGGCCGCTCACCCTTTGAAAAACGCCAGCAGGTCCGCGTTGATGGTTTCGGCGTGCGTCGTCGGCATGCCGTGCGGGAAACCCTTGTAGGTCTTCAGCGTGCCGTTCTTGAGCAGCTTGGCCGACAGCGGCGCGGAGTCGGCGTAAGGCACGATCTGGTCGTCGTCGCCATGCATCACCAGCACCGGCACATTGATCTTCTTCAGATCCTCGGTGAAGTCGGTTTGCGAGAACGCGACGATGCCGTCGTAATGGGCTTTCGCGCCGCCCATCATGCCCTGGCGCCACCAGTTCTGGATCACCGCTTCCGACGGCTTTGCGCCGGGACGGTTGTAGCCATAGAAGGGGCCGGCCGCGATGTCGCGGTAGAAGCTGGAACGGCCGGCAGCGAGTTGCACCTGGAAATCGTCGAACACGCTCTTCGGCAGGCCGCCGGGATTGGCCTCCGTCTTCAGCATCAGCGGCGGCACCGCGGAGAGGATTGCGGCCTTCGCAACCCGGCTCTCGCCGTGGCGCGCGATGTAATGCACCACTTCGCCGCCGCCGGTGGAGTGGCCGACGTGGATCGCGTTCTTGAGGTCGAGATGGGCCGTCACGGCCGCAAGATCATCGGCGTAATGATCCATGTCGTGGCCGTCGGCGACCTGCGACGAACGGCCATGGCCGCGACGGTCGTGCGCGATGACGCGATAGCCGCGCGTGACGAAGAACATCATCTGCGCGTCCCAGTCGTCGGCCGACAGCGGCCAGCCGTGGCTGAACACGATCGGCTGGCCACTTCCCCAATCCTTGTAGAAGATCTCGACGCCGTCCTTGGTGGTGATGATAGGCATTGTCAGGCTCCTTGAATGATCAGGCGAACGCCATCGGCTTGAAGCGGCGCCAGGCGCCGACGGTGAGCACCACGAAGAACACCAGCACGAGGCCCTGCACCACCGCGAACACGGGGCCTCCGGGCGGATTCGGTGCCACGGCGGGCGCGAGCGCGGCGAGCGCCGGCACCTTCAGGAATGACTGGATCACCAGCACGAAGACATTGAAATACAGCGAGATCATCGCGGTCACGATGTAGACCGGGCGCCAGACACCAGCGAGCTTCATGCCGTAGAGCGCGAGGCAGGCGATCGCGAGCAGGACCAGCGAGATGATGCCGATGATATGCGAGGGCAGCAGCTCCTTGAACGGAAACAGGAAGCCGGTGGCGCTGGTGAGGATCGTGAACGCTAAGAAAATCGCGGTGAGGCCCGGCATCGCCTTCGAGCCGAGCAGGCCGAACATCACGACGAGGCCGGCGGCGATGCCGATCAGGCTGATGATGACATGAACCAGCGTGAAGGCGGGCAAGCTCAACCCAAGAACCATGACATCTCTCCTACTCTCCGCATTGAGGTCGGGATTGATATTACGGTCCTCATCGGATTGCCACATGCGCTGGCGTCACACATGCGTGCGCAGCCATGCGTCGTCGTGCGAATCGAAAAACGCATGGCTGAATTATTTGCACCGCTGTCACAAACGACGGCAGTTTGTGGTGCGTAGCCCGGATGGAGCGATAGCGTAATCCGGGATTTACGCATGCAAATGCAGTGGCCCCGGATTACGCTGCGCTCCATCCGGGCTACACGACATACGTCGAATCGCGGCTCACACTTCCTTGGTGTCGAAGATCAACAGGTCAGCGCCACCACTGGCGAATTTCGGCACGTCAGCGCCGGTCGCCTTACCTTCCGGGCTAGCGAATGCCGCCTGGATGTCGGCCGTGCTGTCGAAGGTGAGAATGGCAACGAGATGGATTCCGGAAGGTCCAGCGGGGGAGCCGACCGGCCCCTTGCTGATGGCGTACTTCTTCAGGCCTGGAAGTTTCTTCGCGAGCGGAATGTGGGTCTCGGCATAATATTTGTCGAAGGCCGCAGCATCCGTGGGCGTTTTATACAGCACGACGATTTCAGCCATTTAGTCCTCCCGTTAAGCGTTTTCTTTGTCGATCCTCATGGTGAGGAGGCGCGCGAGCGCCGTCTCGAACCATGAAGGCCCGGCTTTTGCAGCTGGGCCTTCATCCTTCGAGACGCGGCCTTCGGCCGCTCCTCAGGATGAGGGGAGATAGTCACGCATCACCTAGCAAGATGGCAAGCCACTTTCGACTTGCCGTCTGCTTGTCTTGTCCTTGACTAAAGCGCCGGTTTTGCGGCGTCGCCGAGATAGCCGTGCAGGGAGGCCACGACCTGCGCGCCTTCGCCGATGGCGCCGCCGACGCGCTTGACCGAGCCGGAGCGGACGTCGCCGACGGCGTAGACGCCGGGCACCGACGTCTCCAGCGGCGCCACCAGCCGGCCCTGGTTCTGCTCGGACTGCGCGCCCGTCACGACGAAGCCGCCGCGATCGAGCGTCACGCCGCAGCCGTCGAGCCAATTGGTGGCGGGATCGGCGCCGACGAACAGGAAGAGATTGCGGATGTCGGCGAAATCCTCGTCGCTCGAGAGCCGGCTCTTCCAGCGGATGCGCCGCAGCAGCGAGGCCTCGTCGCCTTCGAGCGCCGTGATCTCGGTGTTGAACATCAGTTCGATGTTCGGCGTGGCTTCGATGCGCTCGATGAGATAACGCGACATGCTGGCGCCGAGGCCGCCGCCGCGGATGATCATCAGCACTTTTTTGGCGTGTCCCGAGAGGAACACGGCGGCCTGCCCCGCCGAGTTGCCGGCCCCGACCAGCGCGACCTCCTCGCCGGCGCACAGCTTCGCCTCGACCGGCGAGGCCCAATACCAGACCCCGCGGCCCTCGAACTTGTCGAGGTTCTCGATCTCCGGGCGGCGATAGCGCGCGCCGCTGGCGACCACGACCGCGCGCGAATGCAGCGGGTCGCAGCCGTCGAGCGCCACCGAAAACGCGCCGTCCTTGCGCGTGCAGTCGAGCGACTTCACCGTCACCGGGATCATGATCTCCGCGCCGAACTTTTGCGCCTGGTTGAAGGCGCGCGCGGTCAGGGCCTGGCCGGAAATTCCGGTCGGAAAGCCGAGATAATTTTCGATGCGCGCGCTGGCGCCGGCCTGGCCGCCGAAGGCGCGGGTGTCGAGCACGGCCACCGAGAGGCCTTCGGACGCGGCATACACGGCGGTGGCGAGCCCGGCCGGCCCGGAGCCGACGATCGCGACGTCGTAGATGCGATCGTTGCGGGGGCCGCCGATCATGCCGATCGCGCGCGCAAGCTCGGTTTCGCCGGGATTGCGCAGCACCGCACCATCGGGGGTGACGACCAGCGGCCAGTCTTCCGGTTTGGGCGAATAACGCGCGATGACGTCGGCGGCGTCGCGATCGCGGTCGGGATCGAGCAGATGATGCGGCTGGCCGTTGCGTGTGAGGAAGCCCTGCAGCCGCACCACGCCTGCCGAATGCGACGGACCGATCAGCACGACGCCGCCGACGCCGCCCTGCAGCAGATTGACCCGACGCAGGATCAGCGCGCGCATGATGCGCTCGCCGAGCTCGGCCTCGGCAACCAGCAGCGCGCGCAGCCGCTCCGGCGGCAACAGCAGCGTCTCGACATCGCCTTCGGCGCGGCCGTCCACCAGCGCCGGCCGTCCGGAGAGCTGGCTCAGCTCGGCCAAAAATTGCCCCGGCCCCTGGTCGATCAACGGGGTGACATGGCCAAGGCCGTCGCGCTGGGTTATGGCGACGTGGCCCTTCAGCACGACGAACATGCCCGGCCCGGGCTTCCCGGTTTCGAACAGGAATTCCCCATCGGCATAGTTGCGGACCTCGCCGAAATGTCTGACACGCTCGATCTCGGCTGATGTCAGCGTCGGAAAGGTCTGTTCAGGGCGAGTGAACCGCGACATCTGCGCGTCACTCTCGGGTCGTTGCGATTCGTCCTGCCCCATTGCCACGTCCATGCACTCCAAAATTTTAGTCGCCGGTCTTGCCGGCTATCTTGCCGGCGGGCCCCTCATTTAGGGAATCATCTTCGTTCTGCGAGGGGCCGCCACTTGCGGCCCGTTCGCGCGCCTGCATCTTTCGCCGCTTCAAATTTTCGCGCAGCGCCGATTTGAGCCGGTCGTCGCGGGACGCCCTCGCCTGCCGCGAGTCCTGTCGCGAATCCTGCCGCTCGCTCTTGTCGTTCTCGTCTGCCATCACCGGTCCATTACAGCGATCGGCGATAACATGCCCGAGGAATAAGGCAGCTCAAGAGGCCCGCGCGATCCGATCGTGCGAAAATCGAAATGGATCGAATCCGGCGCGTCGGGCAACTGGCCAGTTGGGTGGGGATATCGGACCCGAATCCGCGGAAAGTCGGCCGTTTCGAGCCAAAACAGGCATTTTGGCCCCGATATCGACCCGATTTTATCGCTTTGGCGGAGCTAGCAAGCTTGCACAGGAGGGGGGCTTGTGGCAGATATCGGCCCGCTTGGTAGGCCCCTCGTGGCGGCCGATTCTTACCCCAGCACATGCTGCCGTAGCTCAGTGGTAGAGCACTCCATTGGTAATGGAGAGGTCGACAGTTCAATCCTGTCTGGCAGCACCATTCCCTCGCTCAAATGACACATGAAGCAGCCTTCTCGCGGCATGAGATGCCCGAGTTTTGCTTCTACCTTGACCCTCTTCCGTGAAGAGGGCGCAGGGAAGACCGGGTGCCGGCTGGCACCCGCGGTCCGCTGCGCGAAAGTGTAGCGCAAAGAGACCGCACAGCAGCATACAGGTGACGCCGAACACTCGGCCTTCCCTGCGCAGTGGGTTGACGGCTTATGCCGCGCTCTCCCCGGCGACGAGTTCCTTTTTGTCACCGTCGCCTTGCGAATTGACGATGGCCGAAGACCCGGTAGAGCCCCGATCCATCTCCGCAAGGCTTGACCGTAGCAACGACGGCCAGGACCACACGATTTTGCCGTACGCAGCGATCCGGCTTCGCCAAGAGGCTTCTCCGGACACGTCCTGCTTCGCCCAAAAGGGCTTCGCAGGGCGTTGGCGCCGTTCGTCCGCACGCTAGACAAGACCTCACGAGGTTCATCTCGCCCTGGTCCCGCCTTCGCGTGCCCGGCACTGCCGCGTCCACCGCACCCCGATCCACGTTCGTTACGACGGACGATCGCCCCTCTCCCTGGACCGGGATGGCGGAGTGATACTGCGATTCCGAATTTCGGTAAAGTGGAATATTTTTATGGAGGGGGATTGACGCGTTTTCGGGCGAGGCGGGTGTTTTGCCCGACGGCCACGAGGGAAAGAAAGCTAAGACGCACATAGTCTTGAGTTAAGGACCCTCGCGGTTCTCGTTCGCTCCCGCATCCCCTACGGCATATTTGACGTTCTCGACGGAGCGGAACTATGATTGCAGAATGGTCGGCTGGGCAGATTTCCCTGCGGAATGAGTCGGCCCCGATCCGGGATCTCATGAAGTTTTATCTTGTCTATAGTGGACCTTTGCCGTCTTCCGGTAACAAGGCAAAGCCCAACGATGTCTTGGCAATTAGGCGGCAACTGAGCCCGCAATTGAAGTACCTGTGGGAGACCAGCCACGCATTGAAGGAATTGTCCGAACAAGCGTGGCTGCCAAACCCAGCTTCGCGAACTGGATTTTCATCGCCTCTCATTCCGGGAGGAATACCTACGCCGGGAATGAGAGGAAGGAGCACCCCGGGTTCGATGATCGACCTGTGCTCCTCTATTGAGGTCGGTCAGAAGAAGTACAGGCCGCTAGTCCGCAGTTCGCTTCATCTCAATTGTAAGCTTGAGATTCTATTTTTGCGCCAAGACGACCCTGGTCAGTTGATTAGACAAGGCGGTGACCTGGACGGACGAATGAAAGCCCTTCTTGACGGGCTGCGGATGCCATCGATTGACGAGCAAGATCGCGCGTACCCGGAAGAAGACGAAATGCATTGCCTGTTGGAGGATGACTCTTTGGTCGCAGCGGTGGACATAGACACCGAGCGGCTACTGTTTCCGAACAGCACCCATCCGCACCAAGTGCACCTCGTCATAGGTGTTTCCATGCGCGTACTCCGTGTCGTTCCGTTCAATACCTGCCTACTCTGAGAGTTCGTAGCAATACTGCCCCGGTTCAAGCTTGCGAGGCGTGTGCGCTACTAATTCCCGACGCGATGAGGTCGTAGGATAGGTAAAGCGAAGCGAAACCCATCGAGGCCCTGGTTGAGAACGAGACATGATGGGTTTCGCAGTGCTCTCCTACGCGCGCTGACTGGATCTACCGCCGACCACGGCGCCATGAGGCCCCGATCAGCCAAAACACGAACCTGACAAACAGGATCGCGGCCGTGATCTGGATCCAAAGGAAACCACCGAGTTCACGTAAAACAATCTCGGCCTGAGCGCCCCAATAACCAGGAAGCGCATCGCCGACAGCTTCAATAGCGTGCGTGCCGGTTCGCAGGGCCCATCGGACCCACTCAGGCTTGTAAAAGAGCGTAGCGCCGAGCAAAATCCAAGTCAGCAAAGCAGTGCTAACTCTGAAGGAGTGCACCTTGGCGTGGTGCTTGAACGCCGCGAGTCTTCCATTTTCTCCGGCTTGAGCCATGTTATTTTCCTATTCGAAGCCTACGGTGCCGGGAAGTTCGTAGGATGAGTAAAGCGAAGCAAAAACCATGGAAGACTTGCTCGATGACGAATGGTGATGGGTTTCGCAAATGCTTTACCCATCCTACGCAAGCTTAAGACTAAGAAAAGGGGAGAGGCATGCTTGGGAACGCGAAGGTGGCAACCCGGCTTCCAGCCAAAGACCTGGATCGGGCGCGAGCGTTCTATTCGGAAAAACTCGGGCTCGAGCCGGTCGAACAGCGCGAGGGTGGACTCCGTTAC
This sequence comes from Bradyrhizobium sp. Ken64, assembly GCF_055807555.1. Classification (NCBI taxonomy): domain Bacteria; kingdom Pseudomonadati; phylum Pseudomonadota; class Alphaproteobacteria; order Hyphomicrobiales; family Nitrobacteraceae; genus Bradyrhizobium; species Bradyrhizobium sp. Ken64. Next base: position 603,499 of record NZ_JBVVPA010000001.1, read on the forward strand.
GTCTGTGCGAATGGCGAGTTTGCGATATTCATCTCGGCCGGACTGCCATTCGGCGCGCACACACAGATGGGCTGGGAAGTCGAGGATATCGAGGCAACGGTGCGCGAGCTTCGCGTGCGGGGAGTCGAGTTCGAGGAATATGACCTACCCGGCTTGAAGACCGTTGATGGGATTGCCGCGATTACCGGGAATTGCCCCAGCAAGGGTGTCGGTGAGCGGGGCGCGTGGTTCCGCGACAGCGAAGGTAACTTGCTGGGAATCGGGCAGCCGATTCGATCTTGACGAGCAGCTGGGTCGCTCGTGTCGTCGACATGCGGATGGCCACCGCCAATGGCCGTCACGCTCGGCCACAGTCATTGCAGCTCGTAGGATGGGTAGAGCGAAGCGATGCCCATCGAGGCCTCGTGCGGTGACGAAAGATGATGGGTTTCGCAAGTGCTCTACCCATCCTCCGCATTATCACTTGATCACTTGTCGCCACCCACCCGATGCCCCGCAAAGCGATCGTCGCTGCGACGCAGCCGCCGGCATAGCTCACGATTGATATTCTGCAGGACGATTACATAGGCGTGGATATCGGCCTTGTAGCAGGCGTAGAGCTTTTGGGCGGTCAGCTCGTAGAGCACCGTCGGACTTTCCGCGATCACCGTGGCGGATCGATTCTGCATTTCGATCAGCGTCATTTCGCCGAAGAAATCGCCGGGCTCCAGAACGGAGATCGGGATGACGCGCCCCGCGTTCGCCCGCTTGCTCACCGCCAGCCGGCCGGACTTGACGATGAACAGCGAGCGTCCGGGTTCGCCCTCCGTCACGACGGTTGCTCCGGTATCAAATCGGCACTCGACCAGCATCGACATCAGGAGGTCGAGACTTTGATCCGGGATACCGCCGAAGAACGGTGTGGCGAGCAGGAATGCTTTCAGGTCGGGGGCGCTGACAGCCATCGCGCGAGGATAAGCCTCGGCGCCATCAGCAGCAAGCAGAGCACACCTTGGCGTTGACGATGCTCAACGCGTGTGAAAGGCGGCGTAGCCCGGATGGAGCGCAGCGTAATCCGGGGCCGGCGGCCGTGGATGCGGTCGTCCCGGATTGCGCTGCGCTCCATCCGGGCTACGAACCCGGACGTGGCCATGTCATTGCCCAGCAACACGCTCGCCGCGCAACGTTCTCGTTCTCCAGAGGTCAACCATCACCTTGACGGTCGCCGCAAGCACGGCTGCGCAAAGCGTCGCCTTCGAGATTGTCTCCATCGTCCCCTCGATCAGCAGGCAATGGGCGACGCTGCCGGCAACGATGACGATCGCGAGGGGGATATGGACGATGCGCCAGGTGCGCAGCCGAGTCCCAATCGTCGGCGGAGCAGCGCCAGAAGCGCGACGGTGAAGATGGCCCACATGGCGGTCACGCCGAAGGGGGAGAACGGCGTCGGCGATGTATAGGTCAGGGCGTCGATCATGTCGGGCGGGCTGGTGATCCAGAGGCCGGCGACGTGGATCACCACCCCCAGGGCAAGCGCGCCGCCGATCCAGTGATGGGCGCGCCGGCCGCGATAGGCCGAAAGACCCGGCAGATATCCGCCGATCAGCAGGGGCTGAACCAGCACGAGACCGAGCGCGATGATCCCGGCGAAGCCGGCGAGGATGTAGACCGGGCCGCGCCATGCGAGCTGCTCGCTTCCGGCAGCGAGCGCGATCGGCACGCCAATGGCCAGGGCAAGGCCGACCCAGATCAGCGGCGCCCGGGCCGATCGCCGCCCTTTCATCTCCAATGGGGTCAGGCCGGCTGCAGGACGAAGTGCGCTTCGAGGCTGGTTTCCTTGGCGCTCCGCATCACCGGCCGGAGGAACACGGTTTTGAAGTCGCCGCTGTCATAGGCGAGATGGCCGTGCGGCTGGCCGAAGATGGGAATGATCTGCGGCATCTCGAGCCGGAACTTGCCGTCCTTGTCGGTGAGCGTGGCGCCATGACTCTGCGGCTCGTGCTCCTGGCCTTCGGTGGTGTGTGCCCAGATCTGGATGCGCTGGCCTGCGAGCGGAGCCCCGTCGCCGGCGCGGCGTACGGTGCCGCTCATCCAGAAACCGCCCTTGCCGATCCGCTCCACGATCGCCGCGCCCTTGCGGTAGTTGTTCGCCCCGCCCGACATCGTCTCGGTCGGCGCGAGGCCGTCCGCGCGGGCAGGCAACAGCAGGCCGGGAACACCGGTTGCCAAGAGCCCGGTTGCGAGGATCGAGCCGCCCGCGGCGAGGAGGCTCCGGCGATTGAGTACGACCGTGGTCATGTCGGTTCCTCCTGGCGAGCGTCCAATGGCTCAGCGAGTGTACAACAACAGGGGCCAGACGCCCAGTTGGGCCGAGGGACGCAACGGGTCGCAATGACGGTGTTGTGAACGGGGTGCAGGCCGCTCCCGCATGCATCAGTGATCGTCGTCTTCCTTGACCAGCGTCAACAAGCGAAGCGTCAGGAACGTGAACACGGCGACCGTCACCGCGACATCGTAAGCGCAGAGCCCGACGGAGACGCCGATGGCGCCGGTGGCCCACAGGCTCGCGGCCGTCGCGGTGCCCTGCACCGAAGTCCCCTGCTTGAGAATCGCGCCTCCGCCGATGAAGCCGATGCCGGTGATGAGGCCCTCGATCACCTTTGCCATCCCGTCAGGCGAATGCACCAGCAGGCTTTCGCTGGCCTGCACGAAGCCGCAGCTTGCCATTGCGACCAGCGGAAAGGTGCGCAAGCCCGCGCTTCGCGCCCGCCTCTCGCGGTCCCAGCCAATGGGAGCGGCGAGCGCGAAGGCCGCAGCCAGCGCAACGACATGAACGCCGATGTTGAATCTGTCCAAAGAAAGCCCCCGAAATGAAAGTCGTCGCCATTGATCAAACCGGCCGGCAACGCCGCAATGGGGCCCCAGGTTTCAGTGCAGGCGGATATGCCGCATGCGTCGGCGGGGCAATGGCTTCGCCTCCGCGTAATGGCGCCGGCGGCGCAGCACCATGATCGTTTCGGCTGGTATTCCCGGGGCCGGCTCCTACATGTCGAGTCTACGTTCCCATCGCACGCGCCATCCGGACCCGCCCATGATCCCCTTCTCCGTGCTCGACCTCGCTCCCATCCGCCAAGGCGGCGACGCGGCGCAGGCGTTTCGCAACTCGCTCGATCTCGCGCAGCACGCGGAAGCGTGGGGCTACAAACGCTTCTGGTTGGCCGAGCATCACAACATGACGGGCATTGCGAGCGCGGCGACGTCGGTGGTGATCGGCCATGTCGCGGGCGGGACAAAGACGATCCGGGTCGGATCCGGCGGGATCATGCTGCCGAACCATTCGCCGCTTGTTATCGCCGAGCAGTTCGGCACGCTGGCCTCGCTTTATCCGGGGCGGATCGATCTTGGGCTCGGCCGCGCGCCCGGCACCGACCAGTTCACCGCACGGGCGCTGCGGCGCGACCTCGCCACCAGCTCCGAGAATTTTCCGCAGGACGTGCTCGAGTTGCAGGCGCTGCTCGGCGATGTGCAGCCGAACCAGGCGATCCGCGCCGTACCGGGCATGGGGACGAAGGTGCCGCTGTGGATCCTGGGCTCCAGCACCTTCGGCGCGCAGCTCGCAGGCATGCTCGGCCTGCCGTTCGCGTTCGCCTCGCATTTCGCGCCGCAAATGATGATGCCGGCGCTGCGGGAGTATCGCGCGCGGTTCGAGCCGTCGGCGCAGCTCGACAAGCCCCATGCGATGGTCGGCGTCAACGTGTTTGCCGCCGACAGCGATGCGGACGCGCTGCGCATGTTTTCCTCGCTGCAGCAGCAGTTCATCAATCTGCGCCGCGGCACGCCCGGCCCGCTGCCGCCGCCGGTCGACGACATGGACGCGCTGTGGTCGCCGGCGGAAAAGGCCATGGTCGGCCAGTCGCTGTCGTGCTCGGCGGTCGGCACGCCTGACATGGTCGAAGCGAAGCTGAAGGCGCTGATCGCCGACACCGGCGCGGACGAACTGATGACCACGGGGCAGATCTACGATCACGCCGCACGGCTGCGCTCGTTCGAGATCGCAGCTGGGGTCAGGGATCGGCTGGCGGGGTGAGTGGGCGCGAATTGTTGCGGCGAGACAGGTGCGCTCCCTCCCCCGCTTGCGGGGGAGGGCTGGGGAGAGGGTGTTTCCGCAATGGGACAATCCCCTAGAGGAGAGAACCCTCACCCCGACCCTCTCCCGCAAGCGGGAGAGGGAGCGCACCGCGCTCGCGGCAGGCCGTGAGCCCTAATTCGGAAAGCCGAACAGCTTGGCCGGATTGTGCACCAAAATCTTCTCCAGCGTCGCCTGATCAGGCGCGTAGCGGTACATCAGCTCCAGCAGATCGGCGTCGTTCGGAGGCTGCTTGACCGAGACCGGATGCGGCCAGTCGCTGGCCCAGACGCAGCGGTCGACGGCTGTCTCGATATAGGCGCGCGCTATCGGGATCACGTCGTCGTAGGGCGGCCCAAGCTTCGAGGTCTTCTCCCCGAGCGACAGCATCACCCAGAAATTGCCCTTGGCAAGCAGCTCGAGCATCTTGCGCAGGTTGGGATCGTTCCTGCCGGCTTCCGGATCGGGACGCGCCATGTGGTCGATCAGCACCGGCACGTCGAGATTCTCGTATTTGGCGACGCTGGAGACGATGCCGTCCTTCTCGGGCTGGATCTTGACGTACCAGCCGAGCTCGCGGATGCGGGCAATGGCGCGGGCGAAATCGGCATCCGACAGCACCGCGCCGAGTTCCTGGCGGAAGCTGAAGCGCGCGCCGCGCACGCCGGCGTCATGCAGCTTGGCGAGATAAGAATCGCTTGCCTCCGCGAACACCAGCGCGTTGGCACAGCCGCGATAGTTCGCGCCCATCGCGGCGAGGCCGTCGAGCACGACGGCATGGTCAGCGCCGTAAGTTGTGGTCTGCACGATGATGCCGCGCTCGATGCCGAGCGTCTTGTGCACGCGCAGCGCCGCTTCCCAGGTCGCCGTCGGCATCCGATAGGCCGCGCCGGGACGCTCCGGATATTTGTCGATGGGGCCGAGCACGTGGAACTGGCTGTCGACGGTTTTGGGCGGCGGCGCCTTGACCGGAGGGCGCGGGTTCGGGTCGAACGGCAGATAGGTCGGCATGCGCAAACTCCTTTAGTCGATCATGGCAGTGAAGTCGCACTGCACCAGCGCGCCGCCGTCCATGTTGTCCATCGGCAGCGCGTGGCGTGCCGGGCGGGCATGCTCGTCCGGAAACATCTTGAGCCACTCGACATTCACGGGTCCGCGCTGCGTACGGTCCTTCAGCCACACCGTCATCTTGATGATGTCGTCCGTTGTGCCGCCGGCGGCCTCTACCGTCGCCTTCATATGCGCGAACATGTTGGCGCATTGCGCCTCCAGGCTCTCGGGCATCGCGCCAGCCGCATCGCGGCCGAGGATGACGCCCGACATCACGAGATTGCCGATGCGGCAGGCGTTCGGAATCGGATTGGCGTGCTTGAAGCTGCCGATATGGATGCTCTTGCGCCGCGTGTGACCGGTCATGATGCGCTCCCTCTTGCTTATTGGTTCAGACGAACTGGCACGACACCGAACCGAACGCGCCGTAGTCGGCATGAAACGTGTCGCCACGGCGGATGTCGACCGGACGCGTGAACGATCCCGCCAGCACCACCTCGCCGGCGGCGAGATGCTCGTCATGCGGCGCGAGGCGGTTGGCGAGCCAGGCGATGCCATTGGCGGGGTGGTTGAGCACGCCGGCGGCCAGCCCGGTTTCTTCGACCTCGCCGTTGCGGAACAACAGCGCGCCGATCCAGCGCATGTCCGCGTCCATCGGACGGAACGGCCGGCCACCCAGCACCAGCGCGGCGTTGGCCGCGTTGTCCGAGATCGTGTCCATGACCTTGCGCGCCTTGCCCGTCTGGGGGTCGACGCGGTGCATGCGCGTCTCCAGAATCTCCAGCGCCGGGGTCACGTAGTCGGTGGCGTTGAGCACGTCGAAGATGGTGCAACCGGGCCCGCGCAGCGGCGCCTTCAGCACGAAGGCAAGCTCGACCTCGATTCGCGGCGCATGGAAGCGGTCGAACGGAATGGGCGTGGCGTCGGCATAGAACATGTCGGCGAACAGCACGCCGTAATCCGGCTCGGAAATGCCGACCGCGTTCTGCATCGCCTTCGAGGTCAGGCCGATCTTGTGGCCCTTGATGACCCGGCCGCGTCCGAGCTGGAGTCTGGTCCAGGCGCGCTGAACGGCGTAGGCATCCTCGATGCTGAAATCGGGATAGTCTTTGGTGAACATCGTGATCAGCGTCTTGGTGCGCTCGGCTTCGTCGAGCCGCGCGGCAAGGCGTTCGATCGTGGCGGCATCCAGCATGGCTCAGCCCTCCGCCGCGACGGTGTTGCGCAGCACGCCGATGCGGCTGGATTCGACCTCGACGACGTCGCCGACTTTCAGCCAGCGCGGCGGGTCGAAGCGGGCGCCCGCCCCGGTCGGCGTGCCCGTCACGATCATGTCGCCGGGCTTGAGAGTGGCGAAGGTCGAGAGATAGGAGATCAGAAAATCGAACGGGAACATCAGCCGTTCGGTGGTGTCCTGCTGCCGCACCTCGCCGTTGACGCGCGTGACGATGTCGTGAGGCCCGCGCGGATCGAGCTCATCCGATGTGACGATCCAGGGACCGATGCTGCCGGAGCGATCGAAGTTCTTGCCCTGCGTGACGTTGAACTTGCCGTGACGCAGCCAGTCGCGGATCGTGCCCTCGTTGCACAGCGTCATGCCGAAGATGTGCGCCCAGGCCTTCTCGCGCGGAATGTGGCGGCCGCCCTGGCCGATCACGATGACGAGCTCGCCTTCGTAGTCGAGCTGGTCGGACACATGAGGCTTCTCCAGCGGCTGACCGGAGCCCGTCATCGAGGACATGCTGCGCACGAACAGGCTGGGATATTTGGGCAGCTCGGAGCTGTCTTTATACTCCGCATTGCGCTCGGCGTAATTGACGCCGATGCACCAGAGCTTTTCGGGCGCCAGCACCGGCGGAAGCAGCACGAGATCGTCGAGTGCGTAGTCCGGCTTTTGTCCGGCGACGGCTTCCTGCGCGTCGGCGAGCGCGTTGGCGGCGATCAGCGACTTCACGTCGGAGAAGTCGCGGCCAATCCGCCGGGTCAGATCGACGACACCGCCTTCGATGGCGGCACCATAGCGCGGCTCTCCGTCCACGAGATAACTCACGAGTCGCATGGTCGTTCTCCAATGGTCTTGAGCCGCGCCCGGGGCAGCGCGCTCAGTCTTTCGATTTGGGAGTCTGGAACACGCCGCGCAGCGTCACGATCTCGCCGAGCCGGGCGTAGCGCGGCCCGCCGATGCGCGCGATCGGATCGAGCGCCGCGGTTTCGACCTTGCCGTCGTTCACGAGGCCGTCGCGGATGTGGAACATCACGACCTCGCCCACGATGAGACGGCTGCGGGCATCGCCGAATTCGAGGCACTGGCGAAAGCGGCATTCCATCGCAACGGGTGCAATGCTGAGCCGCGGCACCTTGATGCGCTCGCTCGCGATCGTCTCCAGGCCAAGCTCCGCGACCTCGCTGATCTCAGGCGGATGCTCGACCGATGAGTCGTGCACGGCCTGAATCAGCGGGGTATCGGCGATGTGGATGACGTATTCCTCGGTGTCGAGAATGTTGTGCGCAGTGTCCTTGTAATCCGCGCCCTTGCGGCCGACGCTGATGGCCAGCATCGGCGGCTTCTGCGAGACGAAGGTGAAGGCGCTGAACGGCGCGAGGTTGAGCACGCCGGAGCGCGACAGGCTCGTCACCCAGGCGATCGGACGCGGCACCACGAGGCCGGTCATCAGCCGGTAGATGCGCTCGGCGCCGAGCTCGGTGGGGTCGATCCGCATCGATCAATCCGCCTTGATGTTGGCCTTGCGGACGATCGGAATCCATTTGGCGTCCTCGCGCGCGAGATAGGCCTTGAATTCGTCGGGCGTCATCGCGACGGCTTCACCGCCGAGCTTCTCGAACTTGTCGACCACGGCGGGGTCCTTCAGGATCGCGGTCAGCGCCTCGTGCAGCTTGTCGATCACGGGCGCCGGCGTGCCTGCCGGTGCGAACAGGCCGGTGAAGGTCTGGCCATCAAAGTCCTTGTAGCCGAGCTCAGTGAAGGTCGGCACGTCGGGCAGCGACTTCAGGCGATGCGGGCTGGTGACGGCCAGCGCCCGGAACAGGCCGGCCTTGATGTGCTGCAGGCTGACCGTGAGCTGGTCGAACGCGAACTGCACCTGCCCGCCCAAGAGATCGTTGACCGCAGGCGCATTGCCGCGATAGTGCGCGGTGACCCATTGCAGATCGAGGCTGGACTGCATCAGCTCGCTGAGCAAATGGTTGGTGGTGCCGGGGCCGGGCGAGGCCATCGTCAGCTTGCCCGGCTCGCGCTTGGCGAGGTCGATGAATTCCTTGAAGGTCGTCGCCTGCACCGACGGATGCACCTCGAGCACCAGCGGCGTCATCGAGATCGTCGTGATCGGCAGGAAGTCCTTCTTCCAATTGTAGACGTCGCGCTTGTTGATTTCGGTCGCGAACAGCACCGGGCCGTTGGCGCCGACGAACAGCGTGTAGCCGTCGGGCGCGGATTTCGCGAAGGCCTCGCCCGCGATCATGCCGCCGGCACCCGCCTTGTTCTCGATGATGAAGGGCTGGCCGAGCTTTTCCTGGAGCTTGTCGGCGATAATGCGCGCGGCGCTGTCGACATTGCCGCTGGCCGGATAGGGCACGATCAGCTTGACGTTGCGCGCCGGCCATTGCTGGCCCGACGCCGGTCCCGTCAACATCGCCGCTGCGGCAGCGATGGCAATCCAGATTAATCTCATGTTAACCTCCCGGCGGCGCTTCCAATTTTACGTCGATTTGCCTGACGTCGTACACGGCATCTCGATTCGGAGCGCAATCTCCAGATGCGCGCTTTACCTGTCGAGTGAATTGTGGCGTTCTTGTCCATATTATGGACAAGAGGACTTCCGCGAAATCCGCCCGCCGCATGACCGAACCGCGACAGGGCGCGCAGGCGATCCGCCGCGCGCTCGCGGTGCTGCGGATCCTCGCCGCAGGCCGCGAAGACGGCGTGCCGCTGGCCGAGGTGGTGCGGGCGACCGGCCTCACCCGCCCGACCGTGCACCGCATCGTCCACGTGCTGATCGAGGAAGGCATCGTCGAACGGCATGACAAAACCGGCCGCTACGCGATCGGCAACCAGGTGCCGGAGCTCGCGCTGGCACGGGCCCGGCCCTCGCGGCTGCTGATCGCGGCAAATCCGTCGCTGCAACGCGCCTCGACCGAGATCGGCGACACGCTGTTCCTGACGGTGCGGACCGGAAACGACACGCTGTGCGTCGATCGCAGGATCGGCATCTATCCGATCCAGGTGCTGTCGATCGAGGTCGGCGCGCGTCGACCGCTCGGCGTCTCCAGCGCAGGCGTCGCCATCCTCGCCGCGATGCCGGCCCAGGACGCGCGAAAAATCGTCGCGGCCAATGAGAAGAGACTGGAGGCCTACCGGACCGACGCTGCAACGGTGCTGGGCCAGGTCACCGCCGCAAGGCGGCTTGGATATGGCATGAGAGAAATTGGTCTCGTGCAGGGCACGAAGTCGATCTCGACCTGGATCAAGACCCCGGACGGCCGCCCCGCTGCCGCGATGACCGTCTCCGCCGTTCGGACCAGGCTCGGCCCGCGCCGCGAGCAGGAGGTCGCGGAGATTTTGCTGCGGGAGGCGCGGATTATCGAGCAGGCGATCCGGGGGAATACTGGATAGCGCTGACCGTGCCGCTTCACCTCTCCCCGCTTGCGGGGAGAGGTCGGATCGCTCTTGCGATCCGGGTGAGGGGGTACAGGTCTCTCGACCATCTCGCGTGCGGAGAGAGGCCCCTCACCCCAACCCTCTCCCCGTAAGAACGGGGCGAGGGAGCGCACCGACGATGCGGCGATGTCAATGGGCTGACTTCGCGCGCCGTTTTGTGGCACAAGAGCCGCCTCCGCCGACCGAGCAACGAGGCCCCGCATGCCCGCGCCAAAACCGCCCGCCTTCGAGACCCTGAGCCTGCATGCGGGCCAGCATCCGGATCCCGCGACCGGCGCCCGCGCCGTGCCGATCTATCAGACCACGTCCTACGTGTTCCAGGATTCCGATCACGCCGCAGCGCTGTTCAACCTCGAGCGCGCCGGCCACATCTATACGCGCATCTCCAATCCCACCACCGGCGTGCTCGAGGAGCGGCTTGCGGCGCTGGAGGGCGGCGTCGGCGCGATCTGTACCGCGAGCGGCATGGCCGCGCTGCATCTCGCCATCGCGACGCTTCTGAACGCCGGCGACCATATCGTCGCGTCGAGCTCGCTCTATGGCGGCACCATCAATTTGCTGGCGCACACGCTGCCGCGCTTCGGCATCACTACAACGTTCGTGAAGCCGCGCGATCTCGATGCGTTCCGCGCGGCGATCAAGCCGAGCACGAAGCTGGTGATCGGCGAGACCATCGGCAATCCCGGGCTCGAGGTGCTTGATATTCCGAAGGTCGCGGCGATCGCACATGACGCGAAGATTCCGCTGCTGATCGACAACACGTTTGCCACGCCCTATCTCAGCCGTCCGATCGAGCTCGGCGCCGACATCGTCATGCATTCGGCGACCAAATGGATCGGCGGCCACGGCATCGCGATCGGCGGCGCCATCGTCGACGGCGGCCGGTTTGACTGGCGCTCATCCGGAAAATTCGGCGTGCTGACCGAGCCCTATGGCGGCTATCACGGCATCGTCTTCGACGAGCAATTCGGCACCGCCGCCTTCATCATGCGCGCGCGCACCGAAGGCCTGCGCGATTTCGGTGCCTGTCTATCGCCGACCAACGCGTTCCAGCTGTTACAGGGCGTGGAGACGCTTGGCGTGCGCATGGACCGCCACATGCAGAACACGAACCTCGTGCTGGAAGCGCTGAAAGCCAACAAGGCCGTGGACTGGGTGCTGCATCCCTCGCTGGAGGACCACGCGGACTACCAGCTCGCAAAACAATTGCTGCCGCGCGGCGCCGGCTCGATTGTCTCCTTCGGCATCAAGGGCGGCCGGCCTGCTGGCCGCAAGTTCATCGAATCGCTGCGCATGATCAGCCATCTTGCCAATGTCGGCGACGCCAAGACGCTGGTGATCCACCCGGCCTCGACCACGCACCAGCAGATGGACGCCGAGCAGCTCAAGGCCTCCGGCATCGGCGAGGAGCTGGTGCGGCTCTCGGTCGGCATCGAGACCGCAAGCGATATCATCGACGATCTCGCGCAGGCGCTGCGCATCTCGCAAAAGGTCTGACACCATGAAGCTCTCCGTCAACGGCGCCGAGGTGCTGGTCGCAACCGGCGGCCGCGACTTCGACAGATCCCTGCCCGCCGTCGTCTTCCTCCATGGTGCCGGCTTCGATCATTCGACCTGGGCGCTGCACACGCGCTGGTTCGCCCATCACGGCTTTGGCGTGCTGGCGCCTGATCTGCCCGGTCACGGCCGTTCGCCCGGACCTTCGCTCGGCAGCATCGCCGAGATGGCCGACTGGACGGCGGCCCTGCTCGATGCGGCCGGAGCGACGAAGGCGCATCTGATCGGCCATTCCATGGGATCGCTGATCTCGCTGGAGACGGCCGCACGTCACCCCGACAAGGTGTCCGCGCTCAGCCTGATCGGCACGGCCGCGACCATGACGGTCGGCCCGGATCTGCTGAAAGCGGCCGAAGCCAATTCGCAGGATGCCAACGACATGGTCTCGATCTGGGGACTCGGCTTCAGCGCCGAGCTCGGCGGCAGCCTCGCGCCGGGCCTGTGGATGCATGGCGGCGCGCAGGCCGTGTTGAAACACTGCGAGCCGGGCGTGCTGTTCCGGGATTTGTCCGCGTGCAATGCTTACGCGAACGCGCTTCAAGCAGCCGCGAGCGTGAAGGTGCCCACGACACTCATCCTCGGCGAACGGGACATGATGACGCCGGTGAAGGCCGGCAAGGCACTTGCCGCCGCGATCCCGCATGCGAAGATAGTTGTGGTGCCGGGCGCCGGCCACATGATCATGGCTGAACGCCCGGATGAATTGTTGGCAGCGCTGACGGGCTGAATCTGCTCAGGAACCCGGCGTCGATCATGCGTTTTGGCGACGTCTGAGCCAGCGCCTCGTCCTTCGAGACGCCCGCTGTCAGCGGTCTCCTCAGGATGAGGCTCAGCTCGGTTGCGCGAACTTTGAAACTGCAGCCACCCCCTCCGCCCTCATCCTGAGGGCCCGCCGAAGGCGGGCGTCTCGAAGGATGGCCACGGGCAATCTGCCCACCACGTTCTTCTTCATATGATACGCGATTCCTGTGGTGGGACGGGGAAGGGGGGACAACCAGTCACCACATCGTCGCGGCCGCCCGCTCGGGCCAGGCGCGGTCGTACTCCACGCCGCCGACCTTGTTCTCGCTCATCTCGGCGAGGATCTGTCCGGGTGTCGGCAGCGTCTTGGGGTCGATGCGCTTGTCGGGATTCCAGAGATCGGAGCGGACGATGGCGCGGGCGCACTGGAAGTAGATTTCGTCGACATTCATCACCATGACGCTGCGCGGCGCCTTGCCGTCGACCTTGAACGAGGCAAGCAGTTCGGGATCGATGGACAGATGCGCCCGGCCATTCGCGCGGACGGCATTGCCGGAGCCGGGGATCAGGAACATCAGCGACACCCTGGGATCGCGCACGATGTTGCGCAAGGAATCGACCCGGTTGTTGCCGCGGCGATCCGGCAGCATCAGCGTCTTCGGATCGTGAATGCGGACGAAGCCGGAGAGATCGCCGCGCGGCGAGCAGTCGATCCCCTCGGGCCCGATGGTGGCGAGCGCGGCGAACGGCGCCTTTTCGATGAAGACGCGATAGAGCGGGGTGACGTGGTCGGCGACTTTCACGGTCGAGGCGTCGTTGGTGACGCCGTAGATGGCCTCCAGCTGCTCGACGGTTTCGATCACCGACATTCCAGTCTCCTTGTCGTGCCGGCTATTCGTGCCAGCCTTGATTCCTGATCACGCGTAGAAGCTGGCGGCCGTGATACTCCGCGCTGCCGGCGTTGAGGATGGTGACATCGGCCTGCGCCGATGCATCGTTGACGCTGCGCGTCAGTCGTTCCGCGATGTTGCCGTCACTGTCCCGGGCGCGGGCGGCGAGCCGCTGCGCCAGCACATCCGGCGGCGCAGTGATCGCGACCACCACGACGTTTGCATAGGTCTGACGTAGCGCGCAGATCACCGTGCGCGAAACATTAGCCACGACGGCGCGTCCGGCACGAATATCGTCGTTGAGGTCGAGCGGCAGCGCGTAGGAATGTCCATGCGCCTCCCAATGCACGGCGAAATCCCCGTGATCGCGCGCGCGCCGGAATTCGTCAGAGCTCACCGCGATATTGTCTTCGTCGGCCGAGGATTCGCGCGTCACGACCCGGCGCGGGAAGACGATGTCCTGATCCTCGATGCACGCTGCCCGCGCCTGCCGCAGCAGCGTGTCCTTGCCGGCACCGCTGGGACCGACCACGAGCACGAGCCGCCCGGGCCCGATCGCACCCGTCGTCTTTTCCGCCGCGGGGACGGCTTCGCTCATGCGACGCGGCTCCCTTCGCGCCAGACGCTGCGGACCGCGGGAACGTGGCCCGCAACATGGACGCGGATCAGATCGGCACGCTTGCCCAGGGCAATTTCACCCCGGTCGGACAGGCCGACCGCCTCCGCGGGAGCCTTCGTCACGGTGCGGATCGCCGCTGCAAGACTGATGGCGGGCACATGCTCGGGCAAATGCAGCGCAGCCATCAGAAGGCTCGAGGGGATGTAGTCCGACGACAGGATGTCGAGCAGGCCCTCGCGGGCGAGATCGACCGCGGCGATATTGCCGGAATGCGAGCCGCCACGCACGACGTTCGGCGCCCCCATCAGGATATCGATGCCAGCCTCGTGCAGGCCGCGCGCGGCCTCCAGCGTGGTCGGGAATTCCGCCACCGAAACGCCATCGCGCACGGCGTCCACGACGTTCTCCTCGGTGGTATCGTCATGGCTCGCCAGCGGGATCTTGTACTTGTGTGCCAGCGCCACGATCTCACGCATGTTGGTCGCCGCATAGGCCTTCTGATATTCGAAGCGCTTCGCGAACAGCTGGTCGAGCTCGGCATCGGTCTTGCCGCCGCCCTTGCCGCGGTAATAGTCGCGCAGCTTGCCTTCGTCGCGGAACTGGCGCTGGCCGGGGGTGTGGTCCATCAGCGACATCAATCGCACGTCGGGACGGTCGATCAGCTCCCTGGCCTCCTCGACCACGCTCGGCATCGGAATTTCGCAGCGCAGATGCAGGAAGTGATCGGCACGCAGCAAATCGGCGGCGCGCGCGGTCGCGATCGCCGCGGCAAGCACGCCGGCGCGTCCATCTACTTCCTCGGCACCATCCTCGCGCCAGACCCGGAGCGAGTCGAACACCGTGGTGATGCCCGAGGTCGCGAGCTGGCCGTCATAGGAGACGACGGCGGCGACCGGATTCCAGAATACTTTTGGCCGCGGCACGTAATGCGCTTCGAGATGGTCGGTGTGGAGCTCGATCAGGCCGGGCATGATCAAATCGCCGCCGGCATCCTCTGCCCCCGCAGGCGCCCTGTCCTCGCCGATCTCGGCAATGCGCCCATCGGCGAGCGCAAGCCAGCCCTGCTCGATCACCCGTTCCGCCAGCACGATCCTGGCGTTGGCGATCACGATGTCCTTCTTGGCGTTCATGTCCATTTCCTTCAGGCCGCGGCGGCGAAGCTGGTGACGTCGACGATGCGGTCGGCAATCTGATGACGGATTTCGTCGTCATGGACAATGGCGACCATGGCGACGCCGTGGCGCTTCTTTTCGGCGACCAGCTCGACCACGACGGCGCGATTGGCGGCGTCGAGCGAGGCGGTGGGCTCGTCGAGCAGCAGGATCGGCAGATCCGAGATGAAGCCGCGCGCGATGTTGACGCGCTGCTGCTCGCCGCCGGAGAAGGTCGCGGGCGGAAGCTGCCAGAGTCGCTCGGGGATATTGAGCCGATGCAACAACTCGCCCGCGCGCTGCTGCGCCTCAGCTCGGGCCATTCCGTTGACGATCAGGGGCTCGGCGACCACGTCGACGGTCGCGACGCGCGGCACCGCGCGCAGGAACTGACTGACATAGCCGATGGTCGCGCGGCGGATGTTGAGGACCTGCCGCGGCTCGGCCGTGGCAAGATCCACCAACGCCCCGCGATGGCGGATGCCGATGCGGCCGGAGTCGCAGCGGTAATTGCCGAAGATCATCTTCAGGATCGACGATTTTCCGGCGCCTGATGGCCCCGACAGCACGACGCATTCGCCCGGGTTGACCTGGAAGGTCACACCGCTGACGACGGGCAATTCGATGCCGCCCTGCAGGTGCATCGTAAAAGTCTTGTTGGCGTCGGCGATGTCGATCATGGCGGCCATTGGAAAACTCTTCTTGCAAGGCTCATGGCGTTGAAGGCTCATGGCGGCAGAATCGAGGAGACGAGGAGCTGGGTGTAGGGCTCGCGGGGATCGTCGAGCACCTGATCGGTGAGCCCGGTCTCGATGACGCGGCCGCCCTTCATCACCATCACGCGGTGCGACAGCAGGCGCGCGACCGCGAGATCATGGGTGACGATGATGACCGCGAGGTGTAGCTCCGCGACGAGGCTGCGCACGAGGTCGAGCAGGCGCGCCTGCACGGAAACGTCGAGGCCGCCGGTCGGCTCGTCCATGAACACCAGCCGCGGCTCGGTGACGAGGTTGCGGGCGATCTGGAGCCGCTGGCGCATGCCGCCGGAATAGGTCCGCGGCGCATCGTCGATGCGTGCGATGTCGATCTCGACGCGGGTCAGCCAGTCCGACGCGGTATCGCGGATGCGACCGTAGTGATTCCACCCCACCGCCATCAGCCGCTCGCCGACATTGGCGCCGGCCGAGACCGCCATGCGCAGACCCTGCGCGGGATCCTGGTGGACGAAACCCCAATCGGTGCGGAACAGGAAGCGCCGCTCGGCCTCGCCCAGCGTGGCGAGATCGCGGGCGACGCCGTCGCGCATCCGGTAGGACACCTGGCCGCCGCTGGCCGCGAGCTGACCCGACAGGAGCTGGAGCAGCGTCGACTTGCCCGAGCCGGATTCGCCGACGATTGCCAGCACCTCGCCGGGATAGAGCGCAAAGGACACGTCGCGGCACGCCGCGATCCGGCCATAGGATTTGCTGAGGGATTTTGCGACCAGCAGCGGCTCGTCGTTTTCGAGCATGTCTTGATCAGCCATTGGATGCCTCCTGCGCCTTCTCCTTGTACGGCGCGGCGCTCAGGCTGCCGTGATGGCCGGCGGCCTGGCGGCCCTCGCAATAATCGGTGTCGGAGCAGACGAACATGCGCCCACCCTTGTCGTCGGTGACGATCTCGTCGAGATAAGAATTTTCAGCGGCGCACAGCGCGCAGGGCGCGTTGAAGCGATACGGCTCGAAGGGGTGGTCCTCGAAGTCGAGCGACACGACTTGCGTATAGGGCGGGATCGCATAGATGCGCTTCTCGCGGCCGGCGCCGAACAATTGCAGCGCCGGGCAATTGTCCATCTTGGGATTGTCGAATTTCGGCGTCGGCGACGGGTCCATCACGTAGCGCGCGTTGACCTTCACCGGATAGGCGTAGGCCGTCGCGATGTGTCCGAAGCGGGCGATGTCCTCGTAGAGCTTGACATGCATCAGGCCGTATTCGGCGAGCGCGTGCATGCGTCGCGTCTCGGTCTCGCGCGGTTCGAGGAAACGTAAAGGCTCCGGGATCGGCACCTGATAGACCAGCACCTGATTTGCGTGCAGCGACGTCTCGGGAATGCGGTGACGGGTCTGGATCACGGTCGCATCTTCAGTCGCGGTCGTCGTGGCGACGCCGGCGGTCTTGGCGAAGAATTTTCGGATCGAGATCGCGTTGGTGGTGTCGTCGGAGCCCTGGTCGATCACCTTCAGCACATCCTGCGGCCCGAGGATCGCCGCGGTGACCTGGACGCCGCCGGTGCCCCAGCCATAGGGCATCGGCATCTCGCGGCTGGCGAACGGCACTTGATAGCCCGGGATCGCGATCGCCTTGAGGATCGCGCGACGGATCATCCGCTTGGTCTGTTCGTCAAGATAGGCGAAATTATAGGCGGGCGCGTTCATTCCGCGGCCTCCTTCAGGGTGTCAGGCGCATTGGCCTCCGTGAACGCTTCAGAAAACTCTTGGCGCAGCTTGCGCAGCAGGCCGAGCTCGGACTGGAAGTCGACATAATGCGGCAGCTTCAGATGTTCGACGAAGCCGGTCGCCTGGACGTTGTCCGAATGCGACATCACGAATTCCTCATCTTGCGCAGGCGCCAGCGCCTCTTCGCCGAGCTCGCGCGCGCGCAACGCGCGGTCGACCAGCGCCATCGACATGGTCTTGCGTTCGCTCTGGCCGAAGGCAAGGCCATAGCCGCGGGTGAAGCACGGCGCTTCGGTCGCGGAGCCCTTGAACTGGTTGACCATCTGACACTCGGTGAGCTCGATCGAGCCGAGCGGAACGGCGAAGCCGACGTCTTCCGCCGAAAATTCAACCTCGACCTCACCGAAGCGTATCTCGCCGGCGAAGGGGTGGTTGCGGCCGTAGCCGCGCTGGGTGGAATAGCCCATCGCCAGCAAAAACCCTTCGTCGCCACGCGCGAGGTTCTGCAAACGCAGATCGCGGTCCGCCGGGAAATTCAGCGGCTCGCGGGTGAGATCGCCGACGCTGGCGCCTTCCTCGGCCTGCGGCGATGATTCGATCAGCCCGTCGCGGCCGAGAATATCCGTCACGCGTGGCGTGGGCACCGTCGAGGCTTCAGCCGTCGCCGGCGCTTCCGGCACAAAGCCTTCGGCGAGCGAGGGATCGAGCAGGCGGTGCGTATAGTCAAAGGTCGGGCCGAGGATCTGGCCGCCGGGAATGTCCTTGAAGGTCGAGGACACCCGACGCCGCACCCGCATCGCGCCGGTCTCGACCGGCTCGGTGGCGCCGAAGCGCGGCAGCGTGGCGCGGAAGGCGCGGACCAGGAAGATCGCCTCGATCAGATCGCCGCGCGCCTGCTTGATGGCGAGCGACGCGAGTTCGCGGTCATAGAGCGAGCCTTCGCTCATGACGCGGTCCACGGCGAGGCCGAGCTGCTCCGAAATCTGGTCCAGGGAAATTTCCGGAACGCTTTGGTCGCCGCGCCGTGCACTCGCGAGCAGGCGATGGGCGTTCTCGATGGCGCGTTCGCCGCCTTTGACTGCGACATACATGGTTAGCTTCCCTTGCTCACGACGCGCGTGGTGCGCGGGATCGCAACCACGGCGTCATCGGCGACCAGCACCACATCGATGCCGCGCGGAAACAGCGCGTCGTTGACGCGCAGGCGCTCGAACAGGTCGAACGGCTTGATCGACGCCTGGAGCGTCGCGACACCGTCGATGCCGGGACCGCGCAGTTCGAAGCTGCGCCCCGAGTCCAGGCTCTCGACCTGCAGGATCAACGTCGTCGACCGATCCGGATATTCGCTGGTGCCCAGCGCGAAGCGGTCGAGCGAAGGCAGCGCCCCGCCGTCGCTGATCAGCGCGAAGCTCGCGATCGAGGAATCCTGTACCACCGGCGCGCCGGTATGGAATTTCAGCCATTTCACGACGTCGGAACTCTCATGCATGCGCGCATCGAGCCAGAGCGGCGTGTCGTGATCGAACAGCGTCAGCGCGATCGCGGCCGTGCCGCGCATCATCGTGTGAGGCGCTCCTGATGTCGGCACGATGCGCCGGACCGACCCCGGCCGCGCCATCGCGTCCATGACCGAACGAAAGGTCGATTGCGCCGACAGCACCTTGTCGGCGAACCCCGGCGGCAGTTCCGCAATCGTGGTCATGACCTCACCCCTCACCGCGCACCATGGTGTAGAAATCAACCTTCGTCGCGGCGGTCTCGGCCGCCGCCTGCTTGCGCCTGACCATAAGCTGCTCACGCAACGGCGCGATGATGTCCCGCTCCACCGCGTCGCCGAAATCGCTGGACTGCACCAGCGCGTCGCACAGCGCGATCAGCCGCGCCTTCTCACCGTCGCGACCGAGCGTGTAGCCGAAGCCGACCTCGCCGCTGGCAAGCCGCACCGCGGCCCGCGACACCGTGGCTTCGCCGAGGTTGAACGGCGCGCCGTCGCCGCCGACCCGGCCGCGCAGCATGACGAGGCCGTTTTCCGGCGCGCGCAGATCCTGATGCGCCGGCAAAGCGAGAGCGCGGAGGCGAGCGGCGATCTCGCCCACCTCCGCGTTCGCCAGCACGGCCATTGCGGCCTTGCGCTGGGCTTGCTGATTGTTGTGCTGGGTCACCAGATCCACCGAACTTTTCTCAACAACTTGCCGAATCCAAGTTGTCTATGATACTAGACAACTTGATAGCGGAGCGCCATGACTGTTTCGTGACAAAGGCGTGATTTCTGGAGTAGCTTCCCGGCCACATGAGCATGCAGGACACAGCCTCCTCCGGCGTCGCGTTGTGGCGCCTCGTTGCCGACGGCATTGAGCGCGGCATCGCCGATGGCCGCTTTGCGGCCGGCGACAAGCTGCCGGGCGAGGTGGAGATCGCCGAAACCTATCGCGTCAACCGCCACACGGTGCGCCGCGCGCTGGCCGCGCTTGCCGAGCGCGGCCTCGTGCGGGCCGAACGCGGCAGCGGAACCTATGTCGAGGCGCAGAAGCTCGCTTATCCACTGCGCTCGCGGACCCGTTTCTCCGAGATCGTCGGCGCGGACGGCCGCGAACCGCATGGCCGCTTGATCGAGGCGTCCGATGATGTCGCGACCCGCGAACTCGCGCGGGAACTTGGATTGAAGGCCGGCGCACCACTGGTGCGGATCGAGGCGATGCGCCTCGCCGACCGCACGCCGATTTGCGTCTCCACGACGTGGCTGTCGGCGCAGCTGTTCCCGGGTGCGGGCGACGTCTTTGCCGCGACCCGCTCGATGACGAAATTGCTCGAGCATTACGGCGTCCGCGACTATCGCCGGGGCGCGACCCGGATCACCGCCGGCATCGTGGACGCCACCGACGCCGCACGGCTCGATCTGGCGCTGGGACGGCCGATCCTGGTGGTCGACGCCACCGACCACGATCTCGACGGCAAGCCGCTGGTCACCAAGCATTCGCGCTTTGCCGCGGAGCGGGTGGAGTTTCTGGTGGAGAACGGGTGAGCTGCGGCCCTCTCCCCTTGTGGGAGAGGGTGGCTCGCCGCATTAGCGGCGAGACGGGTGAGGGGTATGTCTCCGCACCCACCGATCTGAATGTGAGGATGCAGACCCCTCATCCGGCGCTTCGCGCCACCTTCTCCCACAAGGGGAGAAGGGAAGAAGACCTACGCGACCGCCCTTCGGCCGATGATGGCGAAGCGCAGTTTTCCCGAGACGAAATCGATCGCGGCGACCGCGACCAGGATCATCAGGATCAGGAACGACACCTTCTGCCATTCCAGCACGCGGATCTGCTCGGCGAGTTGCAGGCCGATGCCGCCGGCGCCGACGATGCCGATGATGGTGGCCGAGCGCGTGTTCGACTCGATGAAATAGAGCACCTGCCCCGCGATCACGGGCAAGACCTGCGGCAGCAGACCGAACCGAATCTCGTGCAGCGCGCTGCCGCCGGAGGCGCGGATGCCCTCGACCTGCTTCTGGTCGGCGCCCTCGATTGCCTCCGAGAACAGCTTTCCGAAGGCGCCGAAATCCGACACGGCAATGGCGAGCACGCCGGCAAACGGGCCGAGCCCGACCACGTTGATCCACACCAGCGCCCAGATCAGCGTGTCGACGCCGCGGATCGAATCCAGGAAACGTCGCACCGGAAAGCGCAAGATTTTCGACGGCACCACGTTACGCGCGGCAAGAAGACTGACCGGCAGCGCGAACACCGCAGCCAGCGTCGTGCCGAGCAGCGCGATCGAGAGCGTCTCGCCGAGCGCCTTCAGATAGATCGGCAGCGACGAGCCGGGATCCGGCGGGATCATCAGCAGACTGATCCAGCCGAGCTGATTGAGCCCGTTGATGAAGCGCGACGGCGAAAAATCGAGATCGACGAGGCCGTAGATGAAGATGGCGAACGCCGCGACGATCATCGCGGGGACGGCAACCCGCGCCGAGGCGGGGCGGTGGAACACGTCCGGATAGCGCGCGCGAAGCGCCACGGTATCGATCTGCTGCGGTGCCGTCACGACCGCGCCTCCTTGCCGAACAGCCGGCCGCGCAGCCAGCCAGTGCTGATGTCGATGATGAAGACCGTGACGATGATGGTGAGCAGGATGGCGCTGACGTCCGAGTAATAGAACTTGCGGATGGCGACGACGAGCTCCTGGCCGATGCCGCCGGCGCCGACGAAGCCCATCACGGAGGCCTCGCGGACATTGATCTCGAAGCGCAGCAGCGCGTAGCTGGCATAACCCGCGGTGACCTGCGGCAGGATAGCGAAGCGCATGCAAGCGAGCCAGCTCGCGCCGGTCGAGCGGATGCCTTCGACCGGCTTCATGTCCGCGTTCTCGACGATCTCGGAGAACTGCTTTCCGAGCGCGCCGGTGGAGTGAATCGCAATGGCCAGCACGCCCGCCATCGGTCCGAGTCCGAAGGCGATCACGAAGATCAGCGCAAACACGATGCCGGGCACCGTGCGGGCGAATTCGAGCAGGCGCCGCACCACGAAGCGCAGCCAGGGCGCGGGCGAGGTGTTTTCAGCCGCGAGGAAATTCAGGCAGAATGCAAAAGTCGCGCCGATCAGCGTGCCGACATAGGAGATCAGCAGGGTCTCGCCCAGCATCTTCAGCCATTTGCGCCAGCCCCAGAGCCATTCGCCGACATCGGTCCAGACCCGCTGTCCGCTGTCGAGTGTGAGGATGCGGTCGAAATAGCTGAGGAAGTTGCCGAAATACGTGAAGAGCGTACGCAGGTTCACTTCCGCGCCGATCGCGGCGAGAACCAGCGCTGCAGCAAACAGCGCGGCACCGAGCAGAAGGCGCAACCGCTTTCGCGCGACCGCCCGGCCATAGGCGGTATTGAGCACGGCCAGCTGCTGCTCGGGGAGGATGGAAACCGCGACTGTCATCTTATCAGGGAAGTGGTCGATCAAAAGAGAAAGAGCCGGGTCCATCGACCCGGCTCCAGTGAAATCGCCCCGAGATCAGGACGCCTTCTTCTTACGCAGCGCATCGACGAACTTGATCAGTTCGATCGTGCCATCCCAATCCTTGGTGGTGGCGGGGTGAAAGCCCTTCTTCTGGCCGTCGGAGAGACGGTCGAAGGCGGCCTTGTCCTTGGCCGGCGCATCGAAGAACGCCTTTGCGATCGCAGCTTTGGCGTCTTCCGGCAGATCGGAATTGTAGGCATAGGGGCCGTTGATGATCGGCGCCGACTTGTGGATGATGCGGAAATCGTCCTTCTTCATCGCCGAGCCGTCGGCGTTCTTCAGCATGTGCTTGGTCAGCATCTGGGCCAGCGTGGAATCGTCGTCGCTGGTCCACTGGTTGGCGGCGACGTCGACAGTGCCCTGTGCCAGCGCCAGGATCGCGTTCTCGTGGCTGCCGGTGAAAACGACCTTGCCGAAATAGCTGTCGGCGTCCGCGATGCCCATCTTGTCGAGCTCGAAGCGCGGCACGTTGTTGCCGGAGGTCGAATTCGGGTCGACCAGGCCGAGGTTCTTGCCCTTGAGCTGATCGACGCTCTTGTAGGGACTGTTCGCCTTGACGAAGAACACCGAGTAGTAGCCGGTCGAGCCGTCCGCGTTGATATCGTTGGCGAAGGCGTCGGTCTTGACGCCGGTCAGGCGGGCGCGAGCGAACGACGCCGAGCCGTAGCTGGCGATGTGGATGTTGCCGGCGCGCTGGCCTTCGATCACCGCGGCGTAGTCGTTGGCGATCCGCAGAGTGACCTTCACGCCGAGCTCCTTGGAGAGATAGCTCACGAAGGGCGCCCAGCGCTCGGTGACCCCGGAGGCGTTTTCGGCCGGGACGACCGCGAAGGTCAGTTCGGGATATTTGGCCTTCCAGTCCTCGGCGGAGGCTGACGTCGTGAACGCGAGCGCGGCGGCGCCGGCAAGAATCAATCTGCGAGTGATCATGATACCCTCTTCATCGGTTGGGGTCGGTTGACGCAAAACTGGTGACTATCGATGCGGCGCCGCTCAGGCGGCCGCGGCCGTTCCAAGCGCCGGGATGCCCTCGGGCGCCGGCACAGGTGCACCACCCATGACATCGGTGGCTTCGAGGTCGTAAAGCTCGCGCGCAACGTGCTCGGTCAACTCGGCCGGCGCGCCGTCGAACACCACACGCCCCTGCGCCATGCCGATCAGGCGGTCGCAATAGCCGCGCGCCAGGTCGAGCGAATGCAGATTGCAGAGCACGGTGATGCCGAAGTGCTTGTTGATGCGCAGCAGCGCATCCATCACGATCTTGGTGTTGCGCGGATCGAGCGAGGCGATCGGCTCGTCGGCGAGGATGATGTCGGGCTGCTGCACCAGCGCGCGGGCGATCGCCACGCGCTGCTGCTGGCCGCCGGAGAGCTGGTCGGCGCGCTGGGCTGCGAGCGGGGCGATGTCGAACTGCTCGAGCGCGGACATCGCCAGCGCCTTGTCCTGCTCGGGCCAGGTTTGCGTCAGCGAGCGCCAGGCCGGCATCGTCGCAAGCCGTCCCATCAGGACGTTGGTGAGGACATCGAGCCGACCGACCAGATTGAACTGCTGAAAGATCATCGCCGAGCGCGCCCGCCACTGCCGCAGCTCCTTGCCGCGCAGCGCGGTGACGTCGAGGCCGTCGAACAGGATGCGGCCCTGCGAAGGGGCCGCAAGACGGTTGATGGTCCGCAGCAGGGTCGACTTGCCGGCGCCGGACCGTCCGATCACGCCGACAAAGCCGCCGGGAGAGACTTGAAACGAGGCGTCGTCCACCGCGGCCTTCACGCCGAAGCGACACGTCAGACCTTCAACCACCAGCATGCAGGGCTCCAGAGTAGCTGGGGCCCACCGCTAACGCCGGCGCTTGACACTTGTGTGACACTGACGTTGCGGTGCGGCGATCCTACACACCTCATCCACTGTTCTTGCCCTGTCATCGCGTCGTCATGACATTGTCATCAAGCCGCTCGAAGAAAAACGCCCGCCCTCTCGTTTGGATGCAACATGGCCGCCAAAGTTCTTTCGGTCCAGCCGACCATCGATCCCTCGGCCAGGCTGCACGACACCAGGCTTGGGGTCTACACCGAGGTCGGCGCGCGCACGATCCTGCACGAGGTGACGATGGGCGATTACTCCTATGTCGTGAACGACGCCCAGATCACCTACACCACCATCGGAAGATTCTGCTCGATCGCGGCGATGACGCGAGTCAATCCGGGCAATCACCCGATGCACCGCGCCACGCAGGCGCACTTCACCTATCGTTCGAGCGCCTATTTCGAAGGCGAAAGCGACGACACGGAATTCTTCGACTGGCGGCGCCAGCATCACGTCCATATCGGCCATGACGTCTGGATCGGCCATGGCGCGGTCGTGCTGCCGGGCCGCAACATCGGCACCGGCGCGGTGGTCGCGGCCGGCGCCATCGTCACCAAGGACGTGCCGGCCTACACCATCGTTGCCGGCAATCCGGCGCGCATCGTGCGCCGCCGCTTTTCGGAAGACATCGCCGGGCGACTCGCCAGCCTCGCCTGGTGGGATTGGGATCACGACAAGTTGCGTGCAGCACTGCCCGATTTCCGCAAGCTCGGGATTGAAGATTTCCTCGCGACATATGAATCACGAGGACGTTCTCTCAACAATTCTCTCAACAATTCTCTTGGCAGCAAATCAAGCGCGGTCGCGTGACAGACATTTTCCTTGAGGGCGGCCGGACCCTGATCGGCTCCGAGCTGGTCGAAACCTCTCTTGCCCTGTCCGGCCAGGACATCACCGAGATCGATGCATCGCGCAGCCGGGCACCGCTGGCGATCGACGCGCGCGAGCTGCTGGTGCTGCCGGGCATCGTCGATCTGCATGGCGATGCCTTCGAGCGGCAGATGATGCCGCGCGCCGGGGTCGACTTCCCGATCGACGTGGCGCTGGCCGACAGCGACCGCCAGGCCATCAGCAACGGCATCACCACGGTGTTTCACGCCACGACCTGTTCGTGGGAGCCGGGCCTGCGCAGCGCTGACAATGCGCGCGGCCTGATGGAGGCGATCGAACGGCAGCGTCCGCAATTCGCCGCCGACACCCGCTTTCACCTGCGCCACGAGACCTACAATCTCGGCGCCGAAGCCGAGATCAGCCAGTGGCTCAGCGAGGGCCGCGTCGACCTGTTCGCCTTCAACGACCACATGGACGGAACGGTGGGGGACATGGCCAAGCCCCGCAAGCGCAACCGCATGGTGGAGCGTACCGGCCTGTCGGGCGAAGAATTCGATCGGCTGGTCGGACACGTGCTTTCGCGCGCCAGCGAGGTCCCGGCTTCCGTGTCACGGCTGGCTGCGGCGGCCCGCGCCGCCGAGGTTCGGATGCTCTCGCATGACGATGCGACGCCGGCGGTGCGCGAGGGCTTTCGCGCGATGGGCGTGGCGATCGCTGAGTTTCCGATCAACGAGGAGACGGCGCGGGCGGCAGCAAGCCACGGAGACGCCATCGTCTACGGTGCGCCGAATGTCGTGCGCGGCGGCAGCCACACCGGCTGGACAAAGGCATCCGACATGATCGCCAAAGGGCTCTGCTCGGTGCTGGCCTCGGACTACTACTATCCCGCGCAGCTGCTCGCTGCGTTCCGCCTCGCCGCCGATGGCGTGCTGCCGCTGACCGAGGCCTGGAGCCTGGTCTCCGCCGCGCCCGCGCGCGCGACCGGTCTTGCAGATCGCGGCGTGCTCGCGGAAGGCCGACGCGCGGACATTCTGCTGGTCGACGACAGCGTGCCGCTGCGGCCGCGGTTGATCGCCGTGATATCAGGCGGCAAGCTCGTACATCTCACCGACGCGACACGGTTGCTTGGCATGGCAGCTACCCCGCGCGAAGCTGTCGTCGCGGCATAAACCCGCTATGCTCGAACGATGACAAATTTCCCCCGCTACGCGATCTATTTTGCCGCAGGCAGCGACAGCGCCCTCTCCCGCTTCGGCGCGGAGTTGCTCGGATACGATGCCTATACCGGCAACGAGCTGCCCTTTCCCGCCGAGGCATCGCATCTCGCGCCGGACTGGCGCGACATCACCGCAGATCCTCGCAAATACGGTTTTCACGGCACGCTGAAGGCGCCAATGGCGCTCGCGCCGGGCAAGACCGAAGCGGAGCTTTTGGCGGCCTGCGCGACCTTCGCCGGCGAGGCGCGGAAGATCCCGGTGATCCGCCCTATCGTCGATGCCATCAGCGGCTTCATCGCGATCATTCCGGCTGAGCCGGTCGGTGCGCTTCAAGAGCTCGCCGCCGATTGCGTCCGCGCGTTCGACGGCTTTCGCACCGCCCTGACGGCGGATGATCGCGCGCGTCGCAGGCCCGAGAAGCTCAGCGAGCGGCAGCGCGACTATCTCGATCGCTGGGGCTACCCCTACGTGATGGAGGAATTCCGTTTCCACATGACGCTGACAGGGCGGCTGGACGCGGAGCGCCGCGGGCCAATTCTGCAGATGCTGCGCGCGCGGTTCGCAGCGCTCAGGCTGGAGACGCTGGTGGTCGATCGCATTGCGTTGTTCAAGCAGGATGATGCGGGGGCAAGGTTTCGTATTATGGACGAGTGGGTGCTGGCGAGATAGCCGACACCGCTGCACATTCCCGGCGTCGTCCTGGCGAAAGCCAGGACCCATTACCCCAGGGAGCCGTCGTGGTACGAGCCCGAAGCCCCGAGTATCCGCCAAACGACATCCTGGGGTAATGGGTCCTGGATCTGCGCTCCGCTTCGCTGCGCTTGTCCAGGACGACGGCGGAGTTATATCGCGACCGCCGGGCAGACAGCTCCTTACTTCCCCCACCGCAACGCCAGCGCATCGCGCTCCTTGGCCAGCTCTAGCAGCCCTGCCCGAGTCGCCGGGTGCAGCGGCTGCAGCGGATGCCGCACCATGTCCGACTTGATCACGCCGCCGGCCTGCATCATCGCCTTGCAGGCGATCAGGCCGCATTGGCGGTTTTCGTAGTTGATCAGCGGCAGCCAGCGTTCGTAGGCGGCTTTGGCCTCTTCCCGCTTGCCGGCGAAATAGGGATCGACGATCTGGCGGATGCCGTCGGGATAGCCGCCGCCGGTCATCGCGCCGGTGGCGCCGGCATCGAGATCGGCGAGCAGTGTGATCGCCTCTTCGCCGTCCCAGGGACCCTCGATATCGCTGCCGCCGGCCTCGATCAGGCTGCGCAGCTTTGCAGCCGCGCCCGGCACCTCGATCTTGAAATAGCGGATGTTGGAGAAGTCGCGCGCCAGCCGCGCGAGCAGCTCGACCGATAGCGGCGTGCCGGCGACAGGCGCATCCTGGATCATGATCGGAATATTGATCGCGCCCGACAGCACCTTGAAGAATTCGACGACGCCTTTCTCGGGCACGCGGAAGGTAGCGCCGTGATAGGGCGGCATGACCATGACCATGGCGGCACCGGCCGCCTCTGCCTGCTGGCTCCGCGCGGCGCAGACGGCCGAGCTGAAATGCGTGGTCGTGACGATCACGGGAACCCGGCCCGCGACATGCTCCAGCACCGCATGCATCACGGTCTCGCGCTCGGCATCGGTGAGCACGAACTGCTCGGAGAAATTGGCGAGAATGCACAGACCGTTCGAGCCGGCATCGATCATGAAATCGATACAGCGGCGCTGGCCGTCGAGGTCGAGCTCGCCGCGCTCGTCGAAGATGGTGGGTGCGACCGGGAACACGCCGCGATAGGGGCGCTGGGCCTTGTGTTGAGGCGTGACCGGCATCGAACTCTCCATCCCTGATATCTCGTACATCCGCCGCGACGCTCGCGCAGCGTCACAGATGTACCCGCCGCGCGCATCGGCGGCAATGCCGATCGCGCGACGCAGGGATGGAAGATTGTCGGTGCTATGCGGTCCTCACCGCGCCCAAAAAGCCCTCGACCGCCACGCGGAGACGATCGGCGTCGGCGGACATTTTCGTCACGGACACCGACAGCACCGAACCGGCATTGCCCGTTTCCTGGTTCAGCCTGGCGACGCTGCCGATGGTGTCGGTGACCTCGCGGGTTCCCTGCGCGGCCTGCTGGAAGTTGCGGGAGATCTCGGTGGTGGCCGCGCGCTGCTGTTCGACCGCGGCGGCGATCGCCGTCATCTTCTCGTCGATGCCGCCGATCGCACCGCCGATCGCGCGGATGGCGGTGACCGCCTGGCCGGTGGCGCCCTGGATCTCCGCGACCTGGCGGGAGATCTCTTCCGTCGCCGTCGCCGTCTGCGAGGCGAGGCTCTTGACCTCGCCGGCGACCACGGCGAAGCCGCGGCCGGCCTCGCCCGCGCGCGCGGCCTCGATGGTGGCATTCAACGCCAGGAGATTGGTCTGCCCCGCGATGGCGCTGATCATCTTCACGACCTCGCCGATGCGGCCAGCGGTCTGATCGAGGATCTCGACCGTCGCATTGGTCTGCGCTGCCTGCGACACGGCTTCGCGAGCCTCGCGGGCGCTGGCCTGCACCTGCGCGGAGATCTCGCCGACGGACGCCGAGAGTTCTTCGGTCGCGGCCGCGATAGTCTCGAGATTGTTGGTGGCCTGTTCGGCGGAGGACGAGACCGCCGCGGTCTGGCTGCTCGATTCCGAAACCAGCGAGCGCACGTCGGTCGCGGTGGCATCGAGCTCCTTGGTCGACGCCGCAACGCTGTGAATGACGGCCTGCACGGTGTCGTCGAAACTGCGGCAGGCTGCATCGACGGTGCCGGAGCGGGCGAGCTGGAGCGCCTGCTGCGATTCGCGCTCTTGGCCCAGGCGTTCCGCGGTCGCAGCGCTCTCGCGCAGGCTTTCGAGCGCGGCCGCCATGGTGCCGAACTCGTCGGGATACCTGGATTGCGGAACGGGCGTCGCGTAGTCGCGGGCGCTGATCTTGGCGATGGCGTCCAGAATGGCACGCACGGGGCGCATGAGGCGGTTGCGGACCACGTACACGCCAGCCAGGGTCACGGCCAGCGCAAGCAGGAACGCGAGCGACTGCACGACGAGATTGGTGAGCGCCTTGGCCTGCACGGTCTCCGCCCGCGCGATCGACTGGTCGAGCGCCTTGTTCGCAACCGCGACAATGGACGCGAAGGGTGCCTGACACAACGTATTCCATTCCGAGGCGGGCATCGCGGGCTTGCCGCTGCCGTCGAAATTCTTGGTGAGGTCCCCGATCTGCTTGAGGGCCCCGTCGGTCTTGGCCTTCGCGTCCGTCGCTGCCGTCACGAGCTCCGCCGCCACGTCCGGCGCAGCCAGCAGCTCGGCCATGCCCGCCCAGCCGGAGGCGATCGTGCCATCCCATTGCGCCACTGACCGCTTCTGAGCGTCGTCGAGCGGCTTGCTGGCGTTGACGTTGGAGCGAAGCGACGAACAATGGATGCCATAACGGTCGCGCACCTGCCAGGCGAAGCGCCGGACCTGGATCATGCGGGCGATGAAGGGGTCGTTCATCCAGGCACGGTTCGAAACCGCGGTGGAGGCCAGATTGGCCGTTTCGATCACCTTGGTGACGCCATCGTACCAGGAATTGGTGCGCTCGATCTTGCGCTCCGCGCGCGGACGCTTGGCTTCGTCGTAGAACAGCTGGAATTGCGGCGCGGCGGCGCTCCAGCCTTGCTTCAATGTGCCAGCGAGTTCGTCGCGGCGGGCGAAGTCAACGGTGGCAAGCGCGGCGCCGATGGCGTCATAGCCGCCCTGCTCGGCCTTCTCCGCCGCCTCGAGTTTTGCCCGAGGGTCGTCCTCACCGAGGATCGCGCTCTGCGCATCGCCGCGATTGTTGCGCAGCGCCAGCACGCCATGGAAGATCGCCTTGTCGGCGGCGGCAAGCCGCGCGGTCTCGAGGCTGTCGCTGTGGCGGCCGAACGCCCCGACCATCTGGATCGCCGTGGAGGCCAGCGCACCCGCGGCCAGCAGGGCCATCAACGTCAGGAGAAGCGAACTTACCGATTTCTTAAACATTGCCATGGTGTCGGGGGCCTAGGTCGGGGGCCTATTCTTCGAGCGCCACCTTGCCCCGCGACATGCCAATGTTCCGTTAAGTTTAATCGAATTGCTGTGAGCACCCCCCGGACGAGGCTCGGTGCCCCCATATCACGCAACCTTGGTGAAATCCGGCGGGCGGCGTTCTGCGAACGCCGTGAAGGCCTCGCGGGCCTCGGCGGTGCGCAGGCGCAGTCCGAACTGCTCGCCCTCGGCATTCATCTGTGCGACCAGCGCCTCGCCATTGCGCATCAGCTTCTTGGTGGCGGTGAGCGCGCCGGCCGGCTGACGGGCAAGACGCTGCGCCAGCGTGAGCGCCTCGGCATCGAGCCTGTCGAGCGGCACCACGCGGTTGGCGAGCCCCCATTCCAGCGCGGATTTGGCCGGCACGGTCTCGCCCAGCGCGAACATCTCGTAGGCCCGCGCGTAGCCGATGCGCGCCGGCATCAGCAGGCTGGAGGCGGCTTCCGGCACCAGCGCGAGGCTGACGAAGGGCGTCGACAATTGCGCGTTGTCGGCAAGCACGACGAGGTCGCAATGCAGCAGCATCGTGGTGCCGACGCCGACGGCGCGGCCCTGCACCGCGGCGACCAAGGGCCGGGTGCAGCGCGCCAGCGACTGGATGAAGCGCACGACGTTGCGGCTGCCTTCCGACTTGCCCGCCGCGACTGCGGCGAATTCGCCGACATCGTTGCCGGCAGTGAACATGTCGCCTTCGCCGCGGATCAGGATCACGCGTGCCGACGGATCGTGCTCGGCGGCTTCGATGGCGTCGGCGAGCTTGCCGTACATCGCATCCGTCAGTGCATTCTTCTTGTCGGGGCGCGCCAGCGTGAGCGTGAGAATTCCACTGTCGTTCTGGATCCGGACGTGCTCGGTCATCAGTCTCTCCTCTATTCCTCTGGATCTTTCGAAAGCTCTGTTGAAAGCTCTCTTGAAGGTTCTCTTGGAAACTTGTCTTGAATGCTCATCAGCCAGCGCGCGACGATATCGATCTCCGCACTGGTGAACCCGTCCGTCAACGCCGCGTTGACCTGTGCCGCGTTGGCCTTCGCCTGTCCGAGCGCTGCACGGCCCTTCGGCGTCAGCCAGACGCGCCAGGCGCGCCCATCCTCCCGATCGGCCCGCCGCTCGATCAGCTTTACAGCTGCCGAGCGATCGACGAGGCCGGAAATGCCGGCAGGCCCGAGATCGAGTGCGGCACCTGCCTCGCCCATCAGCACGCCGTCCTGCTTGCCGAGGATAAACAGGAGTCCTGCCTGCGCCGGCGTGACCTCGCTCGAAGGCTGTGCCGCCATCCAGCGCTGCACACGCCGCTGCGCAACGCTCAGCAGGTAGATCAGCCGATGATGCCCCGCGCCCGCCGCTTTATTTCGCATGCGAAATAGATAGTGGGACGCAAGGCTCCTGTCAAACCTGTTGGTCTTGTTACGGCGAACAGGTAAAGCTCGACGCTTCCGTCACCGGACCGCTCTTGTAGTGCGGCCAGGCCGGCCAGCGGCACAGTGGCAGCGCGCGAAGGGTCGCAAACGACGGCGCCTCGACCTTCTGCTCGGTAACTTCCAGGTCGCCGGGCGCCTTGCCCTTTTCGACCCAGTCGACCAGCGCGCTCAGCATGTCGACATTGGCCGGCGCGCCGGAGCCGACATGGTCGACCCCGGGCGCGGTGTAGAGCCGCGCGAACTCGGCCGTCTCGGCCTTGCCGAGCTTGCGTTCGACGCTCTCGAAATAGCGGATGCCGGCATAGGGGCTCTGCGCATAGTCGGCCATGTGTTCGAGCATGATCAGCCGGCCGCCGCGGGCGCGGAAGCGGCTGAGGTCGGGGTTGGTGGAATCCATCAAGCTGGAGACCTCGAGCAGCCGCGCCTTGTGCTGTTCGGGCTTATACGTCGTCACGTCGAGCTTGGGATCGCGCGCGAACACGTATTGGATGCCGCCGGCGCCGTAGATCCAGGCGATGCCGTTATTGGGCGCGGGCGGCTGCGCGGGAGGCGCCGTGCCGAGCCACCACGCGACCCAGCCGCCGGTCGGGCCGACCGCCGGCGTGTCCTCGCCCGACACGCCCCAGCCCGGATAATCGTCGAGGCCGTTGGCGAGCGGGAACGGGAATTTGTAGGTCGCATGCAGGGTGTCGATCGCCTTGATCTGCGCGTCGGTGAGGCACTGATCGCCCGTCTTGCCGCTCGCGCAACGCAGCGTCTCCGGCTTGAACGCCGCCTTGCAGGACACGGGATCTTGCACCAGCGCGTCATCGGAGCCGTCGGCCTTATCGCAAGCGGCCCGCACGGCATCGCCCACGAGCTTCACCTGCGCCGGATTGATCCAGCCGTCACCCATGGTCACGAGCCCGGAACGCGTGCCGGCATGCTGCAAGCCGACCCAGTTGATGACGGGCACGCGGGCAAAGATGCCGTCGAAATCATCGGGGTAGCGCTGCGCCATGGTGAGGCCTTCGCGGCCGCCTTCGGACGATCCCATGAAGTACATCTTCTCAGGTCTCTTGCCGTAGGCGCGCTGCATCAGCGCGACGGCGGCATCGCGCACTTTCTTGTAGGCGCGATGGGCGAAATTCTCGAAGGCTTCGTCGTTGAGCGCGAACAGTTGCGGCGGCTCGCCCGGCTTGGACTCATGACCGGAATCGGTGCCGTAGGTGACGAAGCCGCGCGCGAGCGGCGACGGCTTGTCGAAGGGATAGGCCGGCGGCAGTGTCAGGCCCGTGATCAGCACGCCGTTGAATCCGCCGCCGCCATATTGCAGCGAGCGGCCGTTCCATTCGACGGGCAAATTGACCTGAAACTTGATCGGCGGCGCCTTGGCATCGGTGGGATCGATATGGCCGAGCAGCTTGCAGAAGCCGGGATTGGCGGGCGTGACGCGCCCCGAAGGTGTCGGGCCGCGTTCGGCGACGGCCAGTTGCGAGGGCGCCAGCAACGTCGCCGAATCGATCTTTACGGCGTCAATGCCGCCAACGAGGCCCTTGCAGACGGTGTCCGCATCCTCGGCCAGCGTCGCCGCCGAGGCGGAGCTCGCGCCCAGCGCAGCCACTGCGCCCACCAGCAATACACACAGCTTCGCACGCACTTGCGCCATCGTTTCCCCCTGCACTTTCTGTTCTCGTTCGTTCCGCCAGGAGGCCGTATTCAAGGCGACCTCCGGCCGGCCGTCAATGACGCTAGTGCTCAAACACCAGCCGCGCGCCGACGGTGCCCTCAAGGCTGCGGATCTGCTGCAGCAGCGCGCCTGAATCCTGGTCGCCGAGATCGGCATCGAGCACGACGTAACCGAGGTCACCGGAGGTCTCCAGATATTGCGCGGCGATGTTGATGTCGCGCTGGAGGAACACCTCGTTCAGCCGGCGCAGCATGCCGGGCACGTTGCGATGGACGTGGCTGAAGCGCGCGCCGGAGGGACGCAGATGCAACTGCACCTCCGGAAAATTCACCGCCCCCGTGGTCGAGCCGGTGATGAAAAAATCGACCAGCTTGCGCGCCACCTCGCCGCCGATGCGTTCCTGCGCCTCCTCGGTCGAGCCGCCGATATGCGGCGTGAGGATGACGTTGCCGAGGCCCTGCACCGGGCTCTTGAAGCGGTCCGAATTCGAGGACGGCTCGACTGGAAACACGTCGATGGCGGCACCCGCGAGATGGCCGTCGCGCAGAGCTCCCGCCAGCGCATCGAGATCGACGACGGTGCCGCGGCTGTTGTTGATCAGCAGCGAGCCGGGCTTCATCGCCCGCAGCTCCTTCTCGCCGATCATCCCGGCGGTCTCCGGCGTCTCCGGCACGTGCAGGCTGACGACGTCGCTCTGCGCCAGCAGCTCCTCCAGCTTCTCGACCGGCTCCGTGTTGCCGTGGCGGAGCTTGTCGGTGCGGTCGAAATAGATCACGCGCATGCCGATCGCCTCGGCCAGCGTCGAGAGCTGCGAGCCGATATTGCCGTAGCCGATGATGCCGAGGGTGCGGCCGCGCACCTCGCGGCTGCCGGTCGCCGACTTGTCCCAGCCGCCCTCATGGGCCGACACCGAGCGCGGGAAGATGCGCCGCAGCAGCATCACGATCTCGCCGATCACCAACTCGGCGACGCTGCGCGTGTTGGAGAACGGCGCGTTGAACACCGGAATGCCGCGCTTGCGCGCCGCCAGCAGATCGACCTGGTTGGTGCCGACGCTGAAGCAGCCGACGGCGAGAAGCTGGTCGGCCGCCTCCAGCACCTCATCGGTGATCTGGGTGCGCGAGCGGATGCCGAGCAACGACACGCCCTTGAGCGCCCGCCGCAAATCCTCGCCGTCCAGCGCCTTGGTCAGGCGCTCGACATTGGTGAAACCCGCCGTTCTGAACAGGTCCACGGCGCTGTCGTTGACGCCTTCGAGCAGCAGCGCCTTCGCGTTCCGCTCAGGGCTTTGGCCTGGGGCTGACATGAAATCTCCGTGGGTCACAGCTTCGCCGCAGCTCATAGACCGCGGGGGACGCGCAGCACAATAGGGTTCGGATACGGGGAGAAGATGGCGCTCTGCCTGGCAGACCCGTCATCCTGAGGCGCGAGCCGCGCGGCGCAACGCGCCGTGCGGGGAGCCTCGAAGGATGAACGGCCCAGATGCAGCCGGGCCGTCGCCCTTCGAGGGCCGCTGAAGAGGCGGCCACCTCAGGGTGACGGTATTGGGATCAGATGACGTAAAACCCATGCGTTCCGTCAAGCCGCAATTGTTCGACAAGGCCATATTCCCAGTCGAGATAGGCCTGCATCGCGCGCTCGTCGACGCCGGTGCCTTCATAGGGGCGGCGGTAGCGGTGGGCGGGGTCAGGCTTTGGGAAGACGTGCGGCGGACCAATTTCGAGCGCGCCGTCATAGCCGCCTTCCTGTACATAGACCTCCCAACCCATTTGCGCGAGCCAGGACGCCGTCATGTCAGCGCGGACGCCCTTGTCGTCGGTCAGCACGATGCGCGCGCCGCGCACCGGTGCGGCCATGTCGGTTTCCTGGACGAGCTGGCCGCCGGGATAGTGGCGGAAGCCGGGGAGATGGCCGGCTCCATATTCTTCGGCATCACGCACGTCGAAGCGATAGAGCGTGCGATCGGTCCGCGCGAGAAGCGCAGCCATCTCGCTCGCGCCGATGTGCCGGACACCGGCGCGATAGGCGACGTCGCGCGCATTCGCCAGACCGCCCTCGAACGGCCCGATCGCGCCACGCCTGTTAGCACCATGGTCGAGCGTATGCCGCGCCAGCGTCCAGCCGATGGTGCCGTTGCGCAGCGCCCGGACCTTGTTCGGCACGCCGGCATTGATCAGCGATTGGGTGCCGATGATCGAGCGAGTGCGGCCGGCGCAATTGACGATGATGGTGGTGTCGGCATCGGGTGCCGCCTGCCCTGCCCGCAGCACCAGCTCCGCGCCGGGCACGCTGACCGAGCCCGGGATGTTCATGGTCGCATATTCGTCGAAGCGGCGGACGTCGAGGATGGCGATGTTGGCCTTGTCCGCGATGAGTTTTGCCACCTCGTCGGCACTGAACGACGGCGTATGCCTGCGCGATTCGACCAGCTCGCCAAAGGCTTTTGAGTAGGAGTTGACGTCCTCGAAGATTTGATAGCCGGCATCGCGCCAGGCCTTCAGCCCGCCATCGAGCGCGCGGACGTTGGTATAGCCGAGCGCGGCGAGCCGCTCGGCGCCGGCAGCGACGAGGCCCTCGCCGTCATCATAGAGCACGATCGTCACGTCCTTGCGCGGCAGCCGCACCTCGGCTTCGATCCCGATCCGGCCCGCAGCCATGTTGGCGGCAAACAGCGGATGTCCCGTCGCGAAACCAGCCTCGTGCCTGAGATCGAGCAGCGCGATCTCCTCGCGGAGCAGCAATGCGCGGCGGATGTCGGCCGGAGTGACGGTGGTGAGCTTCATGGCACGGACTCTGGGAAGTGACCATGAGCTTTTGAACCATTGTTGCGGCATTGGCTAGCCATGCCGCGAACAATCAAATTCGATAGCCCTTGTCGGACACATCATAGGTCGAGGAGGAAGATCCTGCGCGCTTCGGCGTCACCTCAATCACATTCGTATGTAGCGACCACTTTCGCAAAGTCGAGCCGATCGAGAGCATCGCGGTCGATCCAGAAATGAAGCGTGCATCCGATATTGGCGTGCCAGTCAAGAAACGCGCGATCACCTTGCATCTGGAGCAATAGTATATCTTCGAAGTGCTGCTCCGTCGCATCTTGCGGGCCACTGCCATATCCCAGCATCTGATGCAGGGCGGTGTTGAAATGGCGGTATTGGCCGTCTCCTATGGTCGGGGTCTTCCAATAATTTCGACGCGCGAAATTCGTAAGATAGCTGAGAGGCACTTCGTCGAGAGCTTCGACGTTCTGCTCTGCCATGCATCGGATCGTATGATTGATGGCATTGCCGAGGTCCGACGCGATTGTGGACGAATACGTATAGACGTATTGTTTGACATTCTCGTAGGTGTGCACGACGTCGGTCCACCAGGCCCGAAAGATCGCTCTTGTGTCCGCATCCACGTCATCCATTGGAGTCAGCGCCCGACAACGCTCAAGCCATCCGATTGCGCCAGCGCGAAGGCGCTTCAATTCCGCGACTCCCTCGTCGTTGAGCGGCTTGTAAGAGTATCTGGGTGTCAGGTCGCGAACGACGTGCGACAGCACGGACCGAACCACATGATTGATCAGGAGCCAGTTGAAAGGCCAATGATCGTCCTTCTCGTATTCCGAGGCCATTCTGAATTGCAGAAAATCAGGTCCTCGCGGCTCACCGGGACCCAATGCCTTGCATAATTCTGCGATCATGAGTTCGCCTCCGACGGCGTCCTCGTGGAAATAGAAGTCCCGGAATACCTGGAAAGAAAGTGGATATTTGAATTCGATCTTGGAATGAAAATCGAGCGCCGGATCGAGCCATTTGACCTGGGCGTCACCATCGGTCCCCGCCAGCGGCATTAGATCGGACGGTGGCGCGCGGTCGGGATAAGCGTCACCCGCGGCAGTACCGTAGAGAACGCGGCAAGGCGGACGTCCTTCGCCCACGAACACGGAGCTGCAGAAGAAATACAGCGTGCCTCGGTTCGGCAGCGGCGACCAACCGGAGCCCGGAACTTCGACCAGGTCGATCTGAGCGACGAAGGTGAGCGCGACGGTCTCCAAGGTTTCGTTTGCCCTGACTTCCGCCGTCGGCCACTCCAATTCTGGGGGCAACCTGGGAAGTCCGCCGAAGAAACTTCGCGCCCTGTGCGTGAGCGGCACGGGCAGGTCACTGCGTTTCACCAGTATGGCAGGCAGCGCCGTCTCTTCGATCTCGTCGCGTTCAGATACCGCCATCAGAAAACCACCACTCCAGGATGCACCTCGCCAATCGAACCATTTTGCGAAAGCTCCGACAAGTGCTTCTTGCCCGCGGCGGCAATGCGATCAGTTGCCACTGCTATTCGGCGATCGCCGAACGGCAGTCGACGCGATCACTCGCCGGGAACAAGCTGCTCAAGCCGCGGCTGCGCAAGGCGCCGCAGCTTGCGGCGCGACAAATAGAGCAGGACGCCGGTGACCGCGAACAGCGGCATCAGCGCAGCCGCGACCAGGAACGCGAGCTTGCCGGGCCAACCCAGAATCGCACCGCGGTGGATGTCGAGCACATTCGCGATGATCTTCTCGCCGAACGTCTTGTCGGCGTAGCGTTCCGCAGAGACCAACTGACCGGTCACGGCGTCGATGCGGAATTCGTCGCGGGTAGTGTCCCGGGTGGAGTCTTTCCCCCATGAGCGGATCCGGATCACCGTGCTCGGACCGGCGGGCAACGTCAGCAACGCCTTGGAGAAGGGGCTGCCCTCTTCATGCAGAAAGGCCGCCCACGCACGATCAAAGCCGATCGGCTGTGCCGTCTCGCTCGCGGCACGCGACGCCTTTGCAGGCATCTTCGGCTGCATCTTCGCCGCGGCGATCTGCGGGCGCGACAGCAACCAGACGACGCCATCCTTGTACCAGTCGAACGAGTACCAGAGCCCGGTGAACGTCATCACCAGATAGACCGGCAGGACCCAGGTGCCGATGACCGCGTGCAGCGAGCGATGCAGCCCGCGCCCACTCAGCCCGAAATTTGGTTTCAGCCACATCTTCACGCTGCCTGCACGCCGCGGCCAGCGCAGCACGAGGCCCGAAATCAGCATGACGATGAGGCCGAGCGCGGCCGCGCCCGTGATCTGACGCCCCCAGCCCTTGGCATCGCCGGGGATGAGCAGCCAGCGGTGCAGCTTGCGCACGGTCGCGAAAAACTCTTCGCCGTGCGGCGTGCCCAGCACGCGCGCGTCATAGGGATCGACATAGAGCGAGGACGGCCGCGCGCCTCGTTCGTCGCGGGCGAAGCGCACATGCACCGCGGCGGACGGATCACTTGCTAGCGTCACGGCGGAGACCCTGCCGACATCCTGCGCCGCCGTCAGGCGCGCAACCAGTTCGTCCGGCATCAGCGCCGGTGCCTGGCGCGGCGCGACCTGCATGATGCCGGCGTTGAGATGATCGACGATCTCATCCTCAAAACTCGTGATCGCACCGGTCAGTGCGATCACGGCGAGCAGCAGCGCGAGCACGAGGCCGGCGATGGAATGGACCTGAAGCAGAGCGGCCTTGATCGCGCGCCAGGGGTCACGCATTGGCACGGGCCCTTCTGGTCCGCACGACCTGCAGATCAGATTCCTCGCGCCACACCGTCATCGCTAGAACTTCACCGTCGCCGACAGGGATACCCTGCGCGCGTCGCCGATCGCGACGTTTAAAGCGTTTCCGGTGGTGGACGTATAGTAGACCTTGTCAAACAGGTTCTTGACGTTGAATTGATAGATCACCGGCAGATTGTCGATCTTGGTGTCGTAGGTCGCAAAGATGTCCGCGACGGTATAGGCCGGCAGGAAGAACGTGTTGAGGGAGTCGCCCGGCCGGTCGCCGACATAGTGCGCGCCGCCGCCGAGCCGCAGACGTCCGGGCAGTGCATCGCCGAAATCGTACACGAGATAGAGTGAAGCCGTGTTCATGGCGGCGTTCAGCAGCTTGGCGTTGCCGACAACGGGATCGTTGATCAGGCGTGCGTCGGTATAGCCGTAACTTCCAATCAGGCTCCATTGATCAGTCAGTTTGCCGGTCACGTCCAATTCGACGCCGCGTGACTTGGCCGCGCCGGAGGCGCGCGCCGCCGACTTGCCACCGCCGGTGTCATCCAGCACCAGGACATTCTTCTTCTGGATGTCGTACACGGCCAGGGTGCCCGACAGCCGCTTGTTGACATCGAACTTCAGACCGGTCTCCCATTGCGTTCCTTCTTCGGGCGCGATGGTGGAGTCGACGACAAAGCCGGTGGTGAACGCTGCGACGACCGATGTCGGCTTCAACGACTGGGTATAGCTCACGTAGTAGGAGAGCTGATCGTTCAGCTTGAAGATGACGCCGCCGAGTGGCAGCACCTTGTCACCCGCCAAATTGGTGTTCGTGATGAAGTTCGGCCGGCCTTTTCCCGCGAGCTGTTCGTATTCCATCCAACGTACACCCCCGACCACCGACAGCCAGTTGGTCAGATGGAAGGTGTCCTGAGCGAAGAAGCCGCGGGTGCCGAGCTTGTCGGTCTGTTCGCTGTCCGTTGCCGAAACAGCCGTGCCCGGCGAGATCAGTCCGTAGACCGGGTTGTAGAAATTGAAGTTGGCGGTCGCCTGGCGGATCAGGTCGCGGCGATCGATGGTGCGATACAGCGCTTCGCCGCCGAACAGGATCTCGTTGCGGAAGCCGCCCACCCAGACATCACCCTGGAGATAGGAGGTGCCGTAACTGGCGTTGCTTAGCGAGTTCTGGGTGCCATCGTTACTGCGTTTCTCGACGCCGGTTTTAGCGTCGACGCTGGTGATGCGGAGCTGGTTGGCACTATAGGTCTCGGTGTTGTAGCTGTAGGCCGCCGTGACCTTCCAATTGTCGTCGAGCTTCTGCTCGACCGAGGCCTGCACCAGGTCCGAGGTGCCCCACATGTTGTTGAAGGGCTCGTCGAGCCGGCGCGTCTTCGGGATCGCCAGCGGAGCACCCTTGACGAAGGCAGTGCCGCGGTCGAACGGAGTGATGAACTCGCGGTGCTCATAGGTGAGCTGGATCGTCGTGCTGTCGCCGTACCAGGCCAGCGACGGGTTCACGAGCATTTCCCTGTGGCGGCCGAAATTTCGCCAATAGTCCTCGCTGACGCCGTAACCCACGAAGCGATAGGCAAGGCCCTGGTCGCCGATCGGCCCGGTGATGTCGAGCGTGCCGTCGGCGCCGTTGCGATTGTTCGCGAATGTCGAGCCGAGCAGCGTGATCGAGCCGTGCTGGTAGAGCTCCGGGCGCTTGCTGATGGTGTTGACGATGCCACCGGGATCCATGATGCCGTAGAGCAGCGAAGCAGGCCCCTTCAGCACCTCGACGCTTTCGACCGCGGCGTTCAGGCTGCGGCCCTGCACCAGCGGCATGCCGTTGCGCATGATCGAGCCGTCGCGGTTGTCGCCGAAGCCGCGGCGGATGACGGCGTCCTGAGTGCCGGCGAGTGTGTTGGTCTGGGTGATGCCGCTGATGTTGACCAGTGCATCGTCGATATTGCGCGGAAGCTGGTCCTTCAACACCTGCTCGGGCACCACGTTGACAGACTGCGAGGTGTCGAGCGGCGAGGCGCCGCTGCGCAGCGTCGTCGCGCTCGGCATCGCGCGGTAGCCGAGCTTTGCGGCTTGTTGCGCAGCGGCGTCGGCCGCGGCGCGTTCCGACAAGGTCGGAGCTGCGGGCGCGGTAGCATTGCGGCTGCGCGGACGCGCGGCCGCTTGCGTCCGACGTTGAGACGTTTCCGATGCGCGCGCCGCTTTCGGCCGCGGTGCCGGCGCCTCCACCGTCACCGGCGGCAGTGCGGATTGGGCTTGCGCTGTCGCCGAGCTGGAGAGACATTCGGCGAGCAGCACGGCCGCTCCGATGAGAAGACCCGGGCGGCTGTCGCCGGCAGGCGTTCGACGACCGCTGACGCGCTGGCCGTCCAGATAGACACGCACTTTCGATTCACTTCCAAGTCAGACGCAGAAGCTGGCGCGTCTAACAGCCGCTGTACGTGAAGAGAACCGGAAGCGGACTTGAATCGCTCTAGTGTTGAATGGTTCTAGATTCCGATCGCGCTATTCGGCAATCCTCGATTGATTGCGCAGCGAGTGCGACACGCAGCGCGCGAATTCGCGGCTACGCGTCGCGGTTTGCGCGATCTCACGCGATGGCCGGAGCCGTCAGCTCGTCGAGCTTGCGCTTGAGCGCGGTGCCGTCGGACAAGGCTCGGAGCGGCGGCCGCACGCGCAGCCAGCTCGCATCGCCCGTCTGTGCCGCAAGGATGGCTTTCAGCGTCGTGAGGAAGGATGGTGATTTCACCACGATGTCCACGGCAGCCTGCATGCGTGCTTCGACATCCTTGCCGTCGATCATTGCCTTGACCAGCTCCGGCGCGATGTTGGCCATGCCGCAGATGGTGCCGGCACCGCCGGCGGCGATCGCGCGGGTGATGTCAACCTCGTTGCCGACGGTGATGGCGAGCTCGGGAGCGGCGGCGCGGAACGCCTGGAACTGCTTGAAGTCGCCGCTGGAGTCTTTCAGGCCTGCAACGACCTTGCCGTAGCGCTTGCGCAAATTCGCGGCGACGCCGGTCGGGATCGCAACACCCGAGATCTGCGGGATATGATAGAGGTAGGCACGCAGGCGATCGTCGACGACGCAGTCGAGGATCGCCGCAAAGGCATCCTCGATGCCTTCAGCGGTGACGCTGCGGTCGAAGTAAGGTGGCAGATACAGCACGTGACGGAGGCCGAGGCCGAGCACGGCACGCGTCAGTGCGACGCTGTCGCTGATGGCGGGAAAGCCGCCGCCGATTCCGATTCGGTCCGGCGCGACGCCGGCCTTGAGCACGGCCTCGATGGTCGCGACGCGTTCGGTGACATTGAACGAGGTGCCCTCGCCGGTTGTGCCGAACAGCACGATACCGTCGACGCCCTTGCCGAAGAGTTGCTTGGCGTGGGCGGCGAGCTTGGCGGAGTCCACGCTGCCGTCCGTCGCCAGCGGCGTCGCCGACGCCACCCAGAACCCGCGAATTGCCTCCGTCATCACACCATCCGTTGCTGTGGCTTCGGACCAGGCCTCTGATCTCGGACGATCGAACCAGAGCTTGGCAAGCCTTGTTTTTGCTTTACTTTCTGCCTTGTACCTTACATACAACAAAGGCGCAAACCCTTTCCATCGTCATAGCGCGCATGACACGCAGCCAGATTCCGAGGAGGTCTCGCATGGACATGGTGACCCCCGTCGAGCGGCCCACCCAGTTGCTTGGCGCTTTGCGCGACAGGCTCGGCGCGGCTGCCGTGCTTGTCGGCGCCGAGGTGCCCGCACGCAATTGCAACGACTGGAGCGCGAGCCTGCCGCAGACGCCGCTCGCGGTGATCCGCCCGGTCGACGCGCAAGGCGTTGCGGATGCGATCGCGACTTGCCGGCAGGCACATCTGCCGTTCGTGCCGCAGGGCGGATTGACCGGGCTGTGCCGCGGCGCATCGCCTGAAGCAGGCTGGGTCGCGATCTCGCTCGAGCGCATGAGCGGCATCGAGGAGATCGATCACGCCTCGATGACGATGACGGTGAAAGCAGGCACGCCGCTTCAGACGATCCAGCAGGCCGCCGACGAAGCCGGCTTCTTCTTTCCGCTCGATCTCGGCTCGCGCGGCTCCTGCGCGATCGGCGGCAATCTCTCGACCAATGCCGGCGGCAACCGCGTGATCCGCTACGGCATGACGCGCGAGCTGGTGCTCGGGCTCGAAGTCGTGCTGCCCGACGGCACCATCATCACCAGCCTCAACAAGCTGATGAAGAACAATGCCGGCTATGATCTGAAGCATCTGTTCATCGGCTCGGAAGGCACGCTCGGCATC
The DNA here is from genome assembly GCF_055807555.1 of Bradyrhizobium sp. Ken64. Taxonomy (NCBI): domain Bacteria; kingdom Pseudomonadati; phylum Pseudomonadota; class Alphaproteobacteria; order Hyphomicrobiales; family Nitrobacteraceae; genus Bradyrhizobium; species Bradyrhizobium sp. Ken64. Next base: position 646,607 of record NZ_JBVVPA010000001.1, read on the forward strand.
ATCACCCGCGTGGTGCTGCGGCTGTTTCCAAAGCCGCGCTCGACCATGGCCGCGCTCTGCGCGCTCCAGGACTATGCCGCGGTGATCGCGCTGCTCGGCGCCGCGCGAAGCGGGCTCGGCCCATTGCTGTCGGCATTCGAGGTGATGTGGCCGGATTACTGGGACGTGATCACGACTCGCGCCGGCGTCAAACCGCCGGTCGCCGCAGGCCACGGCCTCTACGTGCTGGTCGAAGCGCAGGGCACCGACGAGAGCCTCGACGCGCCGCGCTTCCAAAGCTGGCTCGAAGAGCTGATGGAGCGCGGGCTGCTCGCCGACGCCGCGGTGGCGCAATCGCTGGCGCAGACGCAAAGCTTCTGGCGCGTGCGCGACATCTGCGCCGAGTTCGGCCAGGTGCTCGGGCCGCACATCTCCTACGACATCGGCCTCGCCGTGGCGCGGATGGACGAGTTCGTCACACGCTGCAAGGCGGCGCTGGCGGATGGCATCGAGGGCTGCGAGAGCGTCTATTACGGCCATATCGGCGACGGCAATCTGCATCTCGTCTCCTGGGTGACCGGCCTTGCCGTCGAGCAGCAGCCGAAGGAGGAGATGGACGCGATCATCTACGGCCTCGTGCGCGGGATGGGCGGCAGCGTCTCCGCCGAGCACGGCATCGGCACGCTGAAGAAGAAGTGGCTGGGTCATGCCCGCAGCGAGGCCGAGATCGCGCTGATGCGGACGCTGAAGGCCGCGCTCGATCCCGATCATCTGCTCAATCCTGGCAAGGTGATCTGAGAGAGCCGATGCGATCGCTCAAGCTCGATGCACCGAAATCTCTGTCGCAGCGGGTGATGCAGCGGCTGCGCCAGGCCATCATCGACGGCGAGTTCGCGCTCGGCGCCGCCATCTCCGAGGAGATGGTGGCAAACTCCTTCGGCGTCAGCCGCACCCCGGTGCGCGAGGCGATGGGCCAGCTGCAGGCGCAGGGCCTCGTCGTGATCCGGCCGCAGGTCGGCAGTTTTGTCTTTACGCCAAGCGCCGAAGACATCACCGCGCTCTGCATGTTCAGGATCGCGCTGGAGCCCAAGGCCGCCGAGCTCGCCTTTCACCATGATCGCGCCGGTGCGACCACGACGATGAGCGAGGCGATCGCGGCGATGGAGCCGGCGATCGCAGCCAGGGACAATATCGCCTACGGGCGCGCCGATGCCGCCTTTCACGAGGCGCTGTTCGCCCATTGCGGCAACCGCTATCTCGCCGAATCCTATCAACTCGCATCCAGCCGCGTCGCTGCACTCCGCACCAATTTGACTTCGCCGATCGACGTGCGCACGCGCACGTCCTTCGACGAGCATCGCAAGCTGCTCGATCTGTTCGCCCGCGGCGAGTTCGCCGCCTTCGCGACGCTGATGACCACGCATGTCACCAATTCGGGCGTGGTCTACGCCAGAGCGCTGCAGGTCGATTGAGCGCTGCTACCGCGCGCCTTTCGTGCCGGGCCTGTCCAGAAAATCCAGCGCGGTGTTGATCTGTTCGAGCTGGTATTCGATTTTGTCGCGGTCCTCGACCGTGGGCGCCTTCTCGAGCTGCTCAACGAGCTTCTGCTTTCGGAGCAGCAAGTTCTCTATGACTGTACTCACGGCTCCCCCCATCCGCCCGAGGCGAACATCGAGGCGATACTAGACCCCGGGCGCGAGCGCGCGCCAGCCGGGCCGGCGCAAACCCTGCATCAGAATGTTCGCGAGGGCAGTTGGTTCCTGCGCGTGATCCGGGAAGGTGTACACACCTGATCGCGGCACTCGCGAACGGTTAAAGCGGTCGCACGCCCTGGCTGCCGGCCACGGAACCGGATCTTTCACGTGCCCGTCGGTTGTATTCGCGGTCCCGGGGTCCTATGCGTAGGCGCCATGGACATCCAGATCATCGCCGCCGAAAAACCCCTGATGGCGCAGGCACGACCGCACAAGCCGGCGCCATTCCTCCCGATGAGCCGCGCCGAGATGGATGCGCTCGGCTGGGACGCCTGCGACATCGTGCTGGTGACGGGCGATGCCTATGTCGACCATCCCAGTTTCGGCATGGCCATCATCGGCCGCCTGCTGGAGGCGCAGGGTTTTCGCGTCGGCATCATCTCGCAGCCGGACTGGCATTCGGCCGAGCCGTTCAAGGCGCTGGGCAAGCCAAAGGTCTTCTTCGGCGTCACCGGCGGCAACATGGATTCGATGGTGAACCGCTACACCGCGGACCGCCGCCTGCGCCATGACGACGCCTATACCGCGGGCGGCGAAGGCGGCAAGCGGCCGGACCGCTGCACCGTGGTCTACGCGCAGCGTTGCCGCGAGGCGTTCAAGGGCGTCCCGGTTGTGCTCGGCGGGATCGAGGCATCGCTGCGCCGGATCGCGCATTACGATTACTGGTCCGACAAGGTGCGCCGCTCGGTGCTGGCCGACGCCAAGGCGGACCTGCTGCTCTACGGCAATGCCGAGCGCGCCGTCGTCGAAGTGGCGAACCGTCTGGCCGCCGGCGAGGCGCCGCGCGAGCTCGACGACATCAGGGGCGTCGCGCTGTTCCGCCGCGTGCCTGAGGACTACGTCGAGCTGCACGCCGACGATCTCGACTCCGCCGACGAGGGCGCATCGCGGACGAAAGGCTTGACCGTGATCCGGCTGCCCGCTTTGGAGCAGGTCGAGCAGGACAAGGAAGCCTATGCGCGCGCCTCACGCGTGCTGCACCGTGAGAGCAATCCCGGCAATGCGCGGCCGCTGGTGCAGCGCCACGGCGATCGCGATCTCTGGCTCAACCCGCCGCCGATCCCGCTGACCAGCGAGGAGATGGACGCGGTCTACGATCTTCCCTACGCGCGCGCCCCGCATCCGTCCTACGGTGACGCGAAGATCCCGGCGTGGGACATGATCAAATTCTCGGTGACGATCATGCGCGGCTGTTTCGGCGGCTGCACCTTCTGCTCGATCACCGAGCACGAGGGCCGTATCATCCAGAACCGCTCCGAGGGCTCGATCCTGCGCGAGATCGAGAAGATCCGCGACAAGACGCCCGGCTTCACCGGCGTGATCTCGGACATCGGCGGTCCCACCGCCAACATGTACCGGATGGCGTGCAAGGACCCGAAGGTCGAGGCCGCGTGCCGCCGGCCGTCCTGCGTGTTCCCCGAGATCTGCCCGAACCTCAACACCTCGCATGACGATCTGATCCGGCTCTATCGCAAGGTGCGCGAGACCAAGGGCATCAAGAAGGTGATGGTCGCCTCCGGCGTGCGCTACGACCTCGCGGTCGAGAGCCCCGAATACATCAAGGAGCTCGTCACCCATCACGTCGGCGGCTATCTGAAGATCGCGCCCGAACATACCGAGCGCGGGCCGCTCGACAAGATGATGAAGCCGGGCATCGGCGCCTACAACCAGTTCAAGCGAATGTTCGATGCCGCGGCCGAACAGGCCGGCAAGAAATATTACCTGATCCCGTATTTCATCGCGGCGCATCCGGGCACGACCGACGAGGACATGATGAACCTCGCGCTGTGGCTGAAGAAGAACCGCTATCGCGCAGACCAGGTGCAGACCTTCCTGCCCTCGCCGATGGCGACCGCGACCGCGATGTACCACACCGGCGTCAACCCGCTGCGCGGCGTGCGCCGAGGCGGCAGCGACAAGGTCGAGGCCATCAAGGGCCTGCGCCAGCGCCGCCTGCACAAGGCGTTCCTGCGCTACCACGACCCCGACAATTGGCCGGTGCTGCGTGAAGCCCTGAAAGAGATGGGCCGCGCCGATCTGATCGGCTCGCGCCCCGACCAGCTGGTTCCCGCGCACCAGCCACCCGGCACCGGCAAGGCCGCCGGCACGCGGCGGCCGGTTCGTCCAGACGGCAAGACGCAGCGGTTCACGACCAAGGGCCTGCGGGTGATGAAGTAGCGGACGAGCCGGACCAGGTCCGGTTCAACCTCGCACTGTCGTGCCCTCAAAACAAAAACCTCGAAAACAACCCCATGCACAGTAGCCGGCATCAGCGAGATCAATGACTTAGGCGCTTTGCGAATCCGCTGAATCCGGCGGGCGAGACAACGGAAAAACGAAAATTAGCTTTTGGCGAAATATTGACTCGTCGGGCAAAACAGGCGCAGGATGCCATTGTCGCGGCACGCGTGGCAGGGCGAGCCCCGACCGCTACTCCGTATCGATATCCTCGAGCGCCACACCGCGTCCCGCGGCGCCTCGAAGCAACCGTCCCCCGACTTGCAATCTATCAACACAGCAGGCAACGGTGCGCGCCTGATGCGCTGGGGAGCGTAGTCGTAATCCCCATCGCGGGGTAGGCGGTGTCCGCTTTGTCCGCGAAACCGGACATGGCCAGTCCGGCTTTGTGAGTCAGCTACGGGCCAATAGGCGAAGTGCTGGGCTGCGGTCGGGTGCGTTAAACTGATCCACTCAATTCGAGTATTCTCAATAGAGCCTTCTACAAAGCTTCATGAGAAAAACTGGGAATGTCCTGGATCATTGCGCTCGCTTCTTTCGGCTTTTATTGGTGGCTTACTAGGCTGGCGAGTGAACGGGCGGCAGAACTCGCAGCAGCTGGAATTGGGCGCTCTCCGTTGTATTGGGTGTCGAACGCGCTAGTTGCCGTCTTGTTGGCCCTGGTTCTGTACATTGCCCACATTCACAATCAATCGCCCGTTCCGGCTTTCCTATGGATTGCGGCCATTGCGATAATCGTGGCCTTGCTTTTCCTGCGCCGCACGTTGAAATGGCGCTATCCCGTATAGGAAGCTTTTTTTGCGGACGCGTCGGACTCCTCTGACGCAACAATGTCTGCAAGGGGTCACAATCGGTTCTCCGCCGGCTGCTCGAGGCAGGTCAGCTGGGCCAAGAGGAGACTAACCAGTCTGGGCGCGAACATACGTCTCTGCCTGTTCGAGCAGGTGATCGAGCGAGCTAACGGCCGTATCGAGCACCAGGTGTTCTCGATCCCACGGTTCATAGTCTCGGTTCACTACCTCAGCCCACGTTGGCAGCTTGAGGCCGCTGATGTCTGAGGTGCGCGTTTCCACTCGTTGTCGATGCAAGATCAGGTCGCTGCAAACCACTTCGATCTCAACGAGGCATGCCGACTTCTGAGCGGCGATCTGTCGCCATCCGACGCGGCTTGCCAGGACTGGATTAACGCAGTCTACGACAACGATACGACCAAGCTCGAGATTTTCAGCCGCGAGTGCGGTGGCTACCACATAGCCCATCGCGCCGACCGTATGACCTGCGGTCCGTAGCGTCTGCTCAACGGCATCGATACGAAGGTACGTGGCCGCGAGACGTCTGGTCAGTTCCCGAGAAAGCGTTGTCTTGCCCGTGCCGGGAAGGCCGCCAAAGACTATCAGCGCAGGTGCACGGCTTGTCATGCGACATCATCGGCCGACATTCGGAAGTCCGCAATGGTCACCGGCGGTCCTCCACCGGCTGCGTGCGGCAGGTCAGCTAGCGGAGAAGATGCGACATCCCGGGTCGATGAGCTTCCAGTATGAACGGCACAACAAGTTCTGGATCATGCCGGGGCCTTGGAATGCACAATGATGAGTCCTTCGCGATGGCGGAACCACGGAACTCGTAGCTCAGATGCCCGGTCACGGGTCAACACGGTTCCTCAACTAACAAATGACCAGAGCGTTCCTCAGGCAGATCGGCCACGTGTGTCTGGCGCGCTACAGCAAATTCGGTGAGTTGGGTTAGCGTTTGGCACACGTTCTTTAAACCTGAGAGACTCGAAATGAAAAAGTTCCTTCTCGCTACTGTCGCTTTCGCTGCCTTAGCGGGTACAGCATCTGCGGCTGATATGGCCGCGCGTCCTTACACCAAAGCCCCAGCGATGCAGCCTTCGCCGATTTACAACTGGACCGGCTTTTACATCGGCGGTCACGTCGGCGGCGCATTCGGCGGCAGCAACAACATTCTGGCGCCCGGCTTCACCGGCACCAGCAGCAACGATGGTGTGTTCATGGGCGGAGCGCAGGTCGGTTACGACCATCAGTTCTCGCCGAACTGGGTGCTGGGCATTGAAGCGAACTACAGCTTCCTCGACACCAATAGCAATCCCTTCGTCAATCGTGGGCTCGGTTCGGTCACCGGTCGCCTCGGCTACACCTGGGGTCCGGCGCTGCTGTACGTCAAAGGCGGTTATGCCTGGGCTGACTCCCGCCTTACGAACGGTTTCGGCGGTGGCACCTTCACCAACAACGGCGGTGGTCGCGACGGCTACACCGTGGGCGGTGGTCTCGAATACATGTTCGCCCAGAA